>JAYVXQ010000325.1:0-13677 GCA_043785025.1 Acetobacteraceae bacterium | reverse complement strand
TCTGTTGGCGGCGGAATTGTCCTATCTTTATTACTATCACCTCGCCCCGCCGGCGGTGCGGCCGCGCGCCTTGCCGCACCGGTATATCGAGATGCGGCGGCTGGATCGGGACGCGTTCGATGCGAAGCGGGTCCTGGCCAGCCTGCCGCCGCTGATCAAAGGGTATCTGCGATTGGGCGGGTTCGTCGGCGATGGCGCGGTGATCGACGCGCAGTTCAACACGACGGATGTCGCGGTGGTGGTGAAAACGGACATGGTGACCGAGTCGTATTACCGGCATTACGAGCGGCAGAATCGGGGCCCATCGGTCCAGCCGGACAGACAGTGACCGATCGCAGCACCCTCCTGTCGTGACCGTGCTGACCTGGGTTGCCGGGAAGCGCGGCTTTCGCGCTGACCTGATCGCGTTGGCGGCGGGGGCCGTGTCGGCTCTGGCGTTGCCGCCGTTCCACGTCCTGCCGGTGCTGCCGCTGACTTTTTTGATATTGCTGACGCGCATGGGCGTGTGCGCGCGCCCGTTGGCCGCGTTGCGTCTGGGCTGGTGGTTCGGATTTGGCCTGCATTTGATCGGGCTTTACTGGATCACCGAAGCGATTCTGATCGAGGCGGTGCGATTCTGGTGGTTCGTCCCCATCGCGGTTCCGGCTTTGGCCGCCATTCTGTCGGTATTCGTCGCCGGGGCGGTTTGGCTCGCCTGGTTCGCGGCGGCGGGATGGCCGCGCGTGCTGGCGCTGGCGGGCGGCTGGGTTTTGATGGACCTCGCGCGGCAATTCGTCGCGACCGGGTTTCCGTGGAACCCGATGGGCAGCGTCTGGGCTGTTCCCGGTCTGGCGGGCGATATCATGTCGCAGCCCGCCGCTTTGGCGTCGGTGCATGGGTTGACGCTGGCGACGATCCTGCTGGCCTGTGTCCTGGCGCTGCCCAGAGCGGGGCGGATGCTGTGCGCGGCGGGGTTGGTGGCCTGGATCGGATTTGGCGCGGCGCGGGCGTTCGGCCCTGATCCCCCCGATCAAAAAATCCGCATCGTCCTGGTGCAGGGTAACGTACCCCAGGGGCAGAAATGGGACCAGGCGCTGCTGGTCGATATATTCGAGCGGTATTTGCGCCTGACGCATGACGCGATCACGCCATTCCTGGGCCGGACCGTGGTCGTGTGGCCGGAAACCGCGAGCCCTTTCCAATTGGAAACCGACGCCGCCGCGCGCGCCGCGATCGCTCAGGCGGGCGGCGGCGCGCTGGTTTTGGCCGGATCGGTTCGGTTCGACCCCCAGGGGAGACCGCGTAACACATTATTCGCCATCGGCCCGGATAGCGGGATTAACACCCTGTACGACAAATGGCATCTGGTGCCGTTTGGTGAATATCAACCGGATTGGCTGCCTTTGGGCATTCAAATCGTGCCGGGCGGCGGGTTCGCGATGGGTCCGGGCCCCCGGACGCTGCATGTGGCGGGATTGCCTCCGGTTGGGCCGCTGATTTGTTACGAGGCGATTTTCCCGGGTCAGGTGGTGGATCGCGCCGATCGGCCGGACTGGATGGTGAACGTGACGAACGATGCCTGGTTCGGAACGTCGACGGGTCCCCGGCAGCATTTGGCGGCGGCGCGGTTGCGTGCGATTGAAGAAGGGCTACCACTTTTGCGTGCCGCGAATACGGGAATCACTAGCGCTTTCAACTCAAAAGGCCATGAAATAACCCGTTTGGAGATGGAGCAAACTGGCGTTCGCACGGTCACGTTGCCAGGTCCGTTGCCGCCGACTTTGTTCGCCCGATTTGGGCTGATTATTCCCGGAATTTTAGCGTTTTCAACACTGGTTTTTGGTTGGGCCGGGTCTCGGGTTGTAAAGAGCCTGTAACAAGATCGCCGCCGGTCGCATAAAAAAGACGATCCCTCCCACGGTTTGGAATATTTTTCGTCAAAAAATCCGGCAAGTTGACAATTCCTGGTTGTGGCGTTAATACAATGATAATGTAAGCGCGAGATGTTCGAATCTACCCGTCCAAAACGGACGGTTGTATGATAAGCCTGACTACGGAAAAGATAGGGGAACGCACGCATGGCAATCGCCAATACGGCCATAGGCGGTGACCGCGAGGGACGTCCGAGCCCAATTGATATTCATGTCGGCTCCCGCATCCGGTTACGCCGCACCCTTCTGGGGATGTCGCAAGAACGACTGGGTGAAGCACTGGGCCTGACGTTTCAGCAGGTGCAGAAATATGAGCGCGGGGTGAACCGGGTCGGGGCATCGCGGTTGTTCGATCTGTCGCGCGTGCTGGATGTGCCCATCAGTTTCTTCTTCGACGACATGCCGGACAGCCTGACCTCGACGTTCGGATCGCCGGCGGCGCGGCGGGCGACGGGGTTCGCGGAACCGGCGGACTCATTCGCCGATGAGACGTTGAACCGGCGGGAAACGCTGGAATTGGTGCGGGCGTATTATCGCATCATCGATCCGGCGGTCCGCAAAAGCGTGTTCGATCTGATCAAGAAGATGGGCCCGAGTGAGGCCGCGGCTCCGGCCTGAGCCTCACTCGCGAAGCTGAGGATTATCGAACACCGGATTGCGGGCGCGATACAGCGCGGCGCGCAGGCGCGTGGCCAGATCGCGCTTGGCGTCCTCGCCCAGTACGCGGCCGATTTCCTCGCGGATGCCGTGACCATGCAGCGTCAGGCGGGGGACACGGCCCTCCCGCTCCTCCAACGCGACCGATAGCCAACCGGCGGGCAGGGTTTTGCGCCGCTGGTGGCCCGATGGTTCGGTGCGGGCGATGGTGAGTTCGGTATCGCTGAGGACCAATACCTCACGCGCGCGGGCCTGACGGACATTCAGGCGCAGCATGATCAAGACCAGCGCGGATTCGACGATGCTGAAGGGCAACACCGGCCAGGCGCCCATCATCCAGAACCGCGCGCCGATCAGAAGCGACAGGCCGGACACGGCGGCGACAATCCAGATCAGGCCGCGGCGCGTCAGGCTGCGATGGGGAACGATCAGCGCCTCAAACAAGGGTTCCTTCGCTGTCACGGCACGGTCAGCCGAGGGCGCCCTCGCGACGCAGGGCGCCGATGGCGTCGCCGTTGAGCCCGAGCCAGCCGGCCAAGACCGCTTCGGTGTCCGCCCCGAGGACGGGCGACGGTTTCAGGGTCGAGGGTTTGCCATCGACCCGGACCGGCCAGCCCGGCATTTTGAAGGGGCGGTGCACCGGATGGCTCATGGTTTGCAAAATGCCGCGCCGGGTGAAGCTTTCGTCGTTTTGCAGTTCCATCGTATCGAGCACCGCGCCAGCGGGGATGCCGGCGTCGCCGACCAGGCGCATGGCCTCGTGCTTGGAGCGGCCTTTGGTCCAGGTGGCGATGACCTCATCGACCTCGGGTTCGCGCGCGACGCGGTCGGCGGGGGTGAGATAGCGGGGATCGCCGATCAGGTCCTCGCGGCCCACGAGTTTCAGCAACCGGTCCCAGTGGTCGGGGTTCGCGCGGCTGGTCATGATATAGACGTAATCGTTGGCGCCGCCGGGCGCGCAGGGATACAGCCCCATGGGCGCGTTATTGACCCCGACGACCTTCGATCCGCCGCGTTGGGCCGGTTTTCCGGTCAGACCCTGGGTTGCGAAGTTAATCCGCATGTAGTGCATGATCGCATCCTGCATCGCGACCTGAAGCTGATGCCCCTCCCCCGTTTCGCGGCGTTTATACAGCGCGCCGAGGATGGTGATCGCCATCAACATGCCGGTGCCGGTGTCGCCAAGCGAAATTCCGGGACGCGTCGGCGGGCCGTTTGGGTCGCCCGTGACGCTGAACGTGCCTCCGCAGGCCTGCGCGATCATATCAAAAGCGAGATTTTTCTCGTACGGGCTGCCTTCGCCAAATCCTTTGACCTGGGCGTAAATAATCCCTGGATTGAGTGACTTAACGACATCGTAACCAAGCCCTAAACGCTCGATCGCGCCTGGGGCGAAATTTTCAATACAGACGTCGGCTTCTTTCAGCAGGTCCTTAACCAAAGCCAGGCCGCGTTCGGATTTAAGGTTGACGGTCACCGACCGTTTATTGGCGTTAAACACATGAAAATAATACGGATCCGTGTCTGGCTGTCCGGGCCGGAGGCGCCGTCCCGGGTCGCCCATTTTCGGATTTTCGATTTTCACGACATCCGCGCCAAGCCATGCGAGCGCCTCGGTGCAGGAGGGCCCAGCCTCGAACTGGGTGAAATCAAGGATTTTGATTCCCGAGAGAAACTGGAATTCCTGGGTGACTCCGTGCGGCGCGTTGGCGTCATTCATGGGTCGGGACTCCTCACCGGGGTTGGCGCGCGTGGAAGCTTGACATATCCCGGCCGGGTCGGCCAGAGCATGGCGTGGGAAATGCCGGGACGCGAAAAGTTCCTCAATGTACCGCCTTGACAACTAACTTTAATGATTCCTGCCCTTGCGTTCATCGGGGAATCCAGACATTAGCCGGTTCTCCATGCGTGAGACGCAACACTGAACTGCGATCCATGTATTCGGAGGGGAGACGCCATCGCATTTGTGGGAGATGTGGGACTCCACTACCTACACGTGTTTCTTAATCAAGACCAGCCGAGCCGAAGCCAATCTGTAAGACATTCGGGGATAGAAATCTTTCTCCGGATGGACGTGAAAGCTGTCTGGACTGGCAAGCCATTGAACATGTTTGTCAAATTTCAATACAGGCTAGATCGTAACATTTGTCAGGAACCGGGGGGTTAGTCGACCATGGGACTTATGACGCGCCGCGGGGCAACAGCCCAGACGGAAGACGCATGCCAGGTGATTATCGCTAATACGCCTGCGTTGATTAAAGAATGTTTGCAGTTGAGACATCAGGTCTACTGCCTTGAAAAAGGCTATTTCGAACCCACCGCCCAAGGACAGGAAACCGACGATCACGATCAAAACGCGCGTCACATTCTGCTGAAACATCGTGATAGCGACGAGGCGATCGGGACCGCCCGTATTGTCCTTTTGAATGCGTATCAAAAAATCGGCGACCTGCCGATGGCGCATGTATGCCCGCCAGGATTGTTACGCGCGTTACCACCGAACACGACCGGGGAAGTTTCGCGCGTCGCCGTGTCAAAACTCCGCCGTTCCGGTATGGGCGCCGGCCGGATGATGCGGCTCGGTTTATTCCAGGGCATCATGCGATTGAGCTCTGAACTGGGATTAACCCATTGGGCCGCGATCATGGAGCCGATGCTGCACCGGTTGCTGACGATGGACTCGTTGCACTTCCGGTCACTCGGCCCCTTGGTCGAATATCATGGCCTTCGCCAGCCAACTTATTCCCATATCGAGACGTGCATGAGCCAGTTGCGCGACGAACGTCCCGACATCTGGGGCTATATCACGCTGGAAGGGTCGTTGTTGAAACCGCGGACTCCCGCCCAGGTCTGGGAACCAATGCGCGAACTGGCATTGGAACTGGCCTGAACAGTCCCACCGGGGGGTGGTTTCATATCATACCAACGGTCACGCCCAGTGACCGTTGGTATGACGCGCCGCCGCCGGCCAATCCGGCGCGCAATACCATGCGTGACCTGTCGCCCGTGTTGATATCAATCCATTAAATCCGCGAGCGGCCTGCGACTCGACCGGTGCGAGGGAAGCCTCGCGAACGGCTCCCCAATCCGGCCGATGAACACGATCTCATCGGGACTGACGCCCAAGGTTGCGATGACCGCATTCGCCAACGCCTCGGTTTGCGCTGGTAGAGCCGGATCGGCGGTGAACGCGACCTTATGCGCGCCGAAATGGGCGAAAGCGACGACCGCCAGCACCGGCTGCATCACAAGGCCCAATCGTGTGGCGGTCAACCAAAAGCGCTGGATGGCGCGGCCGATGTCGATCAATTCGGCCGGACCCGTGGTTTCTCCCGGTTGGCGCGTGAGGACGAAATAAGCGCCGCTGCGTAATCCCGGCAGATAATCCATTTGAATCGCGGCGGTGAGCGAACGATCGACCGCGTTCAGCCGATTGAATCGGCCTTGCGTCCGCATCGCCCATCGCATCAAAGTCAGTGTCGGGCGTGACAATCCGACCGCCCGCGCGGGGATGCCCATCGTGCTCTGGGCGTTGGTCCAGTCGATGACACGCTGGTGGATCGCGAAGGTTTCGGGGCAGCGCAGGCGGATGCGGGTGGCGGCGGCGGACAGGCGCGCGATGGACCAGTGCCGACGGATCCCCTCATGCCAGGTCAGGCCAATACGCTGTCCCAGACTGGTGGACAGGGCGTCTTTCTCAACCGCGGTCAAACCGCGCGACCGATAGGCGCGGCGATCGACCGAGCGCGATGTGAGAAACGACAGCAGCGGGTCCGGAACGATGTGAGGATCCGGGATCAGCCGCGCCGTGATGGTGGCGGGATCGGCGCCGGGGATCAGGGTCATCGCGCGGCCCCAACCACTCGCGGCGATTCGTAACGTTTCAATCAGGCCCCCCGCCGCCAGCCAGGTCGGCTCGCCCGCGCGGTACTCGTAAAGATTAGCGGGGTCGTGAGTGATCTGGATCCCAACCGTTTCGCCGTCCACCACCCTGAACCGCCACGGCTGCGTATTATCGCCACTGGGCGCCCATCGCGCGAGGTTGAGAATTTCCTCGATCGTTGAGCGCGCAACGTCCGGCGATTCAGGCAGACCCGGACGGGCCGCGAGTTTCGCATAGAGTTTGGCGGCGACAGCGATTTTCAGCCGTTGCAGCGGACCGCCATTGCCGAAACGAAGCCGCGTCGAGAAAAAACGCCCAGGGTAGGGATCGAACTGATGATTATACGGCGCGGGCCTCACGTTGCCGCGCCGCAACAGAATTTTGAGCGCGGCGACCGCCATCACGCCCGCGCATAATTGACAGGCCGCGACGGTCGAGGGCCCGCGCTTGCGCGCCAGATCCACCCGCGCGGGGTCCACCAAATACGCGTTGTGCATCACATGCGGCGTGAACCCCAGCAGGAAACGCACGCGCTGCTGGGTTTCGGACTGGCCCTCCAGGCGAAAATATTGCTCGAAGCTCATGCCCTTGGGATCGAAGACGATATAGGCGGTGCCCATGCCAATCGGCGCGGCGGTGATCGCGGGAATGCCCAAGGCGGCGCAGCGGGCGAACACGAGGCGGCGCAGCTCCAGCACGAAGAAATCCAGCCCATCGACGTACAGATCGGCGCCCGCGAGAAAATCGTCGATCGTGTCGACCGTCACGCCGTTGTCGAACCGGCGGATATGTAGTTCGGGGTTGATGTCGCGCGCCATTTCCTCCAGCACGGCGGCCTTGTCGCGGCCGATGGTGCCGGTCATCGCGCCGGCCTGGCGGTTGAAATTGGCGAATTCGAACTGATCGAGGTCGGCGATCGTAAAGGCGCCGATGCCAAGACGGGCCAGGGTCAGAAGGTGGACGCCGCCGACCCCGCCCATGCCCGCGATCGCGACGCGCTTGGCCCGCAGCGCGAGTTGTTCCCAATCGGCGATGAGCCCGAGGTTGCGATCGAACGCGGCATCGTATGGGAACTCACGGGAACGTTCCATGGTTGACTCAACTTCACAAACGCGGGTTTTGACGAACAATCGTCATGCGCCGCGCGGCCTGTCAACGAGGTTTCGCTCACCGTGTCTTACAAAAGAGAACGGGAGAGCCTTGGCCCTCCCGCTGGATCGTCATGAAAATGTGCGACGGGTTTAGACGCGACGGCGGCGGCCCATCACGAGGCCCAGAAGGCCAACGCCCATGATCGCGAGGCTCGCGGGCTCGGGGACCAGGAGATCGAGGTTACCGCCACCGGCGACGATGTTCAGGTATGCGGGGTTACCCGGGTTCAGGGTCGAGACACCGGGCGTGTTGGTGAAACTGGCTTCCAGCTTCAGGTCGATCGCGGCGGGCGGCGATACGAAGAAAGCGCTTTCGTTCGCGGTGCAATTCGCGTTGACCGTAATGCAAGGCAGGAAGGTCGCGAGGGCGCCGGCGCTTGGGATATAGGCGCTGCCGGTATATTGGAGCGAGACAAAGTCGGTTGGCGAACCGCCGCCGGACCCGGAGGCGAGTACGAACGCGCCCGCGTTGTTGCCAACGGTGACCGCGCCGTTGGAGACAGCGAACGTCGGCTGGCCCGCGGGGTCAGCCCAAAGCTTATAGGTCAGCGAAGTAATGGCGCCGCTGGTGCCTCCGGGAACGGTCGGCAGCGGACCGCCGATGTTACCGATCGCGGTGAAGGTAAAATACAGGCCATAGGTGGAATTCAGGCCCGGGGAGGAAACACCGAGGCCGCCCAACTGAAACTGCGAAATCTTGAGCGCGCCAACTTCGTTAAACGCTCCGGTGACCGGATTGATCGCGGCGGACGCATAGTCGGCGATGACCATATTGTCAGCGGTGAACGCCGTACTGGCGAGACCTAAACCGACGGCGGCGGGGTTCCAGGTAAATGCCACGACGCCGGCATTGGCGGCGCTGGCCCCTGCCATCAATACGGAAGCGGCCGCGACCGTCATGAGACTTTTCGAAATCATCACATACTCTCCCGAGCGTAATCAGCGAAATCCCGTCTTCGTGGCCAGTTAAAACGACATCGCGTCTACCGGTCCGACATGTAAGGATTACGAAAGATTTAACGCCCGCGCAAGTGTTTTTTTTGGATTCGATTCAATTCGCGGGAAATTCGCCGGTGAATCTATGCCAAAAATCAATTCGGGCGCCAAGCCGTAACAAAACCCTTTCAGATCAACGCCAAGGGCCCGATTAACCCAAGACGTCCGACGGACAACCCTCCCCTTCCAGACCGGCATGGCTTTGGGCCGCTTCCGCCCTGGCTCGGAGGAGATATTCATGCTGTTGTAAAAAGGAACGGAAAAAACGTCTCCTTCCCATCGACCACGTGACGAAAGAATCCCCATGACCCCGACACGGATCGCCCGCCTGACCGGGGACCGGTTCAACTACGCCTGGATCGTACTGGGCGTTGTCTTCATCTCGATGCTCGCCGGGGTCAGTGTGCGCGCCGCACCCGGAGTGATGATCGGACCGCTGCGGCGGGCCTTCGGGTGGGACGTCAGCACGATCTCCGGGGCGATTTCCGTCAACATCCTGTTAATGGGCGTGATCGGTCCGTTCATGGCGGGATTGATGCAAAGCATCGGCCTGAAGCGCACCATGATCGGCGCACTGATCATTCTGATGGCCGGTACCGGGCTGTCGATGCTGATGACCTCGCCCTGGCAGTTGTTCGTCACCTGGGGGGTGATGGTCGGGATCGGCGCGGGCGCCGGCGCGGTCGGCTTCGCGGGCATGGTCGCCAATCGCTGGTTTCTGAAACGCACAGGATTCGCCTCGGGCCTGTTGTTCGCCGCCAATGCCGCGGGACAGTTGATCTTCCTGCCGCTGCTGGCCTGGCTCGCCGAGATTTACGGCTGGCAAGGCGTCGCCCTTGGCAACACCATCGCCATCGCCTGTGTCATTCCGTTGGTGCTGTGGCTACTGCCGGAATCCCCCGCCGCCATCGGCCAGGCGCCATACGGCGGGACCACGATCGAAACCGGGCAAGAAACCACAACTCCGGGAGGTAACGCGTTCGCGGTCGCGATCAACGCGCTGGTCCGCGCCGGGCGTTCGGTGGATTTCTGGCTGCTGTGCCTGACCTTCGGCATTTGCGGCCTGTCCACCAACGGACTGATCAATACGCACCTTATATCTTACTGCCTGGATGAAGGGATCCCCGAGATCAGAGGCGCCTCGATCCTGGCGGGCATCGGCCTGTTCAGCCTGTTCGGATCGATGGCCTCGGGCTGGTTATGCGACCGTTACAGCCCGCGGGTGCTGCTGTTCTGGTATTACAGCCTGCGCGGCCTGTCGCTGGTGGTGATCCCGTTCAGCCCGTTCGACGGCGGCAGCCTGGCGGTGTTCGCGGTATTCTACGGCCTCGACTGGGTTGCCACTGGGCCCGCGACGTTTTCACTGACCAACGAGATCTTTGGCCGCCGCGACTCGCCGGTGATCGTGTCGTGGATTTTCCTGGCGCATCAGATCGGCGGCGCGATCGCGGCCTATGGCGCGGGCGCGGTGCGGACCGCATCCGGCAGTTATTTGCTGGCGTTCATCGCCAGCGGTGTCGCGTGCCTCGCGGCGTCGGTGCTGGTGTTGCGGATTACACCCCGGGCGAAAATGCTGCTGGCGGCGGAATGATCGATCAGGCGCCGCGCTGCCCCAACCGCGCCTGACGCGCCAGCCGCGGTCCACGTGCCACGCTGAAACCGGCCTCGATATCGTCCATCAACGTCGCCACCGTGACATCACCACCCGATCCATACGCGCGCGCCTGACGTAAAATTTCCGCGGCCAGCAGACGGGCGCCGACCAGCAACGCCGATCCCAGTTCGACCCGGCCGTCATCCAAAGGGACGACCACCGCGTTCCCCGCGGCCTCAAACACCGCCACCAGCGCGACGATTCCACCCAGGTCCAACGCCCTATCAGGATCGGCCTTAAGACGGGCAACCATAAAGCGGAACGCGCCCAGAGTGCCGAAGGTGCCAACGGCATCCTCGACATCGCGAAATGGCAGCGCCATGCGATCATAGGCGCCGCCTTCGGGGCCAAGCAGCGCGTCCTCGGGCACAACACATCCATCCAGCCGGACCTGGCAATGCGTCGAGGGCCGCAGCGCATGAAACCCCGGCATATCCGTCAGCGTAAGGCCCAGAGTATCGCGCGGGACGAAAAACATGCTGTAGCGCTTGCGTCCCGCGTCCTCGGCCGTGATCGCCAGCACGATCAGCACGGCGGCGATGGGGCCATTGCTGCACCAGGCTTTCTCGCCGGTGATGCGCCAGCCGCCGTCGATCCGCTCCGCGCGCGTGGTCAATAATTTCGGGTGCGCGCCGACTTTCGGCTCGGAGATCGCGACGGCGGCGGTCTTGCCCAACCAGGCGGATTTTTGCGCGTCGGTGCCGAAGCCCTCGATAAACCAGCGGCCGGTCATCTGCCGTCCGCCCCAGACGCCGCCGACGCCGATGATCCCGGTGCGTTCGGTCAGCGATGCCTTGATCCGCGCGATGTCCTGATACGAGGCCGACGGCGCCAGCAGTCCGGCTTCGTCCATGCCGGGAATGGGATCCGAGCCCGGATCGGGACAGAGCGCGTGCCAAACCTCGACCCGCGGATCGATCACGCGATCACCCGTTCGGGCGCGGTGATCTGACCCTCGGGGGCGAACAACGCCTCGATATCCATTTCCGTCAGTTTCAACGCGCCGCCATGATCGGCGTCCAACACGGCGGCGACCAAGGCGCGCTTTTTCTCTTTCAGGACCTCCATCTTTTCCTCGATGGTGCCAAGCGTCACGAGGCGATGGACGAAGACGTTCTTCGTCTGCCCAATGCGGTGGGCCCGATCGGTCGCCTGATCCTCGGCCGCCGGATTCCACCAGGGATCGTAATGGATCACGGTGTCGGCGGCGGTCAGGTTGAGCCCAACGCCGCCCGCTTTCAGGCTGATCAGGAACACCGGAATTTTGCCCGCCTGGAACTGCTTCACCGGCGTTTTCCGGTCCTTGGTATCGCCCGTCAGCATCACGTATTCGATCTTCTCATCCCATAACCGCTGCTCGATCAGGCCCAACATTTCGGTGAACTGCGAAAATAATAAGATTCGCCGCCCCTCGGAGATCATGATCCGCAGCATCTCCGCGAGGCGATCCAGTTTCGCCGATCCCGCCTTGGCCTTCTCCACCGCTTTCAATTTCAGTAAACGGGGGTCGCAGCACGCCTGACGCAGCTTCAACAAGGCGTCCAGAATAATGATCCCGGATCGCGCGAGCCCCTTATCCGCGATCGCCGCGCGCACCCGCGAATGCATCGCCAAACGGATCCCGTCATAGATCGCGCGCTGCGCCTGCTCCATCTCCACGATCTCGGAGATTTCCGTTTTGGGCGGCAATTCCGTCGCGACTTCTTCCTTGGTCCGGCGCAGCATGAACGGGCGCACCCGCTTGTTCAGGATAACCTGGCGGTCGGAATCACCCAGTTTCTCGATCGGCGTGCGGTAACGGGCACGAAAACCGCGCTGGGAGCCAAGGAACCCGGGCGCCAAAAAATCGAACAGCGACCACAACTCGCCCAAATGGTTTTGCAGCGGCGTGCCCGACAGGCACAGACGCTGCTTCGCTTTCAGCCGCAGCGCCTGGCGGGTGGTCTCGGCGTTCGGGTTCTTGATGGTTTGCGCCTCATCCAGAATGACGGCGTGCCAATCGCGCTCGACCAGAACCTCGTGATCGCGGGCGAGCAACGGATAGGTCGTCAGTACCAGGTCGTGATGGGCGATTTCGCGGAACCGGTCCTTGCGCGCGGGCCCATGCAGCGCGAGGACACGCAGGGTCGGGGCGAATTTCTCCGCCTCCATGGTCCAATTGGGGATCAGGCTGGTCGGGCACACCAGCAAAGCGGGCTGGGTCAGGCGGCCTTCTTTCTGCTCGATCAGCAGATGCGCCAGGGTCTGCACGGTTTTACCCAGACCCATGTCGTCGGCGAGGATGCCGCCGAGGCCCGCGCCACGCAGGAATTGCAGCCAATCGACGCCGCGCGCCTGATAGTCCCGCAACGCGCCCTGGAACGTGTCGGGGATGACCGCGGCGGGGATCGACCCCCCGGCCTCGCGCAATTGTTTGCCCAAAGCACGCAGGGTTTCGCCGCCTTTGAGGTCGAGGCCGGCGCGCTCCTCCAGCTCCGCGAGGTTCGCCGCATCGAGGCGGGAGAAACCGATCTTGTCGCCGTCGACACCGATCCCGCCGCCCGCGAACAATTCCATCAGCGCGCGCAACGTCGGCCGGATGCGGCCCAGAGGCAGCGACAGCAGGCGTCCATCGGGCAGCGGCAGGAGGAACGGCGCGTCGTCGTCACCGTCCAGCGACATGGTGGGATCGGGCTCGGTGATCAGCCGCACCAACGCGGGCACCAGGTCCACGACCTCCCCGCCGATTTCAACACCCAGATGCAGTTCCAGCCAGTCGATGCCGCTGCTTTCTTCCAGGCGCCCGCTGATGTCGCTGTCGGGCGTCACGACCCGGATGGGGAAACTGTCGTCGATCTCGATCTCCCACCCTTCCGCGCGCAATTCCGGCACCGCCTGCAGCACGATGGCGAGCCAGGAGGGTGAGCCCGGGGTTTCCCGCAGGGCGAAATCGTCAGTGTGGGCGTGCTGGTAATAGACCGGGGCGAGTTGGGCGACGCGCCCGAGATCGAGGTGTCCCAGGGTGTCGATCGCGGTTTGCTCGCCGGCGCGATCGCGGGCGACGTCGAATAACTTGCCATCCCGCGAGACCCGCCGTGGGGGCGGGCGGATCGTGCTTGGCAGGATGATCGGACCATAGCGGAACGAGAGGCGGGCGACCGGCACCTCATACAGGCCATCGCCCAGATTGCGGGCGGAGCCGCGGCCTTGCGCGGGATCGACCGGCAGCACCCCGTTCATCAGGCGCAGATGCGGCCGCGCCTTGCCGGTCACGCGCTCGGCCGGGGGCAGCGCTTTCGGCAACGGCACGGCCAAAGACGGCATCCGCTGGCGCAATTCGGCGGTCACGCGTTCGGCGAATTCGGGGGCCACGGGTGGCGAGCCCAAAAGCCGCGCCGCCGCACGGGCGGGAATGTCGAGCGTGATCGGACCGGCCTTGCCCGAGCG
>JAYVXQ010000324.1:0-13678 GCA_043785025.1 Acetobacteraceae bacterium | reverse complement strand
CGGCGATCGAGGCGATGCCGGAAGGGTGTCTGGCCGTTGTCGACGCGATGGGCTGCACGGACGCGGGAATTTTTGGCGATATTCTGTGCGCCCGGATGCAAAAGCGCGGCGTGTCGGCGTTGATCACCGATGGCGTGATCCGGGATGCCGCGGGCGTGTTGGGGACGGGATTGCCGGTGTGGTGCCAGGGCGTGGCGGCGCCCGCGTCGGTCGCGGGCCTGACCTTCGTCGCGTGGCAGCAGCCGATCGGGTGCGGCGGCGTGGCGGTGTTTCCCGATGATCTGATCGTCGTCGATGACGATGGCGCGGTGGTCATTCCGGCGGCCCTGATCGATGCCGTGGCGGCGGAGGCGGCGGAGCAGGAGCGGCACGAGGGTTGGATTATGACGGAGGTGGATCGGGGGGTGCCTCTGCCGGGGTTGTATCCGCCGAACGCGGAGACGAAGGCGCGGTATGAGGCTTGGGTTAAGGGGAGGGGGGGTTAAGGGAAGGGGGTGATGCCCCGCCCCAACTCCTGCTAAAATCCCGCCACGGCCCAAATCCCAGGAACCACCGCCATGCCCGACAGCTTTCCCCATCACGGCGACGCCATCATCATCGACATGGTGCGCAAATTTGCCCAGGAACGGCTGGCCCCGCTGGCGGCGGAGCGCGAGAAGAAGGCCCGGATCGAACCCGAAATCATCGCCGAATTGGGCGAACTCGGCGTGTTCGGCGCCACCACACCCGCCGAGTGGGACGGCAGCGAGATCGATCCCGTCACCTATGCTCTGTTGCTGGAGGAGATAGCGGCCGGTGATGGGTCCATCTCCACCATGGTCTCGGTGCACAACTCGCCCACTTGCATCGTCATCGCCAATTCCGGCAGCAACGCGCAGAAAGACCGGTGGCTGCGTAAACTCGCGACCGGGGAACATATTGGCTCCTTCGGTCTGACCGAGCCGCAGGCGGGCTCCGACGCGTCCAACCTGAAGACGCGCGCGGTGCGAAAAGGCGACGTTTATATCGTCAATGGATCGAAACAATTCATCAGCAACGCCACGCATCCCGGCAGTCTCGTGTTTTTCGCCGTCACCGATCCGGCCGCTGGCAAGCGCGGCATTTCCTGTTTCGTCATCGATAAGAATCATCCCGGCTTCTCGGTCACCCGCACGGAAGAAAAACTTGGCCAAAAAGCCTCCGACACCTGCGCGCTGAGTTTCGATAACGTGGAAATCCCGGTGGACCAGCGCATCGGCGAGGAGGGCGAGGGCTATAAAATCGCTTTGTCCACGCTGGAAAGCGGGCGCATCGGCATCGCCGCGCAAAGCGTCGGCATGGCGCGGGCGGCGCTGGATTACGCGATCGGCTATGCGAAAGACCGCTCGGCGTTCGGCGGCAAGATCATCGATTTCCAGGCGGTCGGTTTCCGGCTCGCGGACGCGAAAACGAAGTTGGAGGCGGCGCGTCAATTGATGTTGCACGCGGCGCGCCTGAAGGCCGAGGGCAAACCGTCGTTGGAGGCGGCGTGCATGGCGAAATTATTCGCCTCCGAAACCGCCGAGGCGATCTGCAGCGTCGCCATTCAAACATTGGGCGGTTACGGTTTTCTCGCGGATTACCCGGTGGAGCGGATCTATCGCGACGTCCGCGTGTGCCAGATTTATGAGGGCACGTCGGATGTGCAGAAACTGATCCTGCAACGGATGCTATGATGGCGGTTTCGTAATCTCGCCGTTATTAACCCGATCGTTGGAAAATCCGCGCGGCCATTAAGCTTTCTTTAACGCGCGCCTGATAAAACACGCGGGATCACTTAGATCCGGTGCGTGTCCATGTTTCGTTCTTCAACCGCTCTGTTCAGTATCGTCATGACCCTGGCCGCGCCCGCATGGGCGGAGCGCGATGGGTATCATGAGCGTCATGGCGACCGCGCGGACCGGCCGCGTTACGGCGGCGAACATGAGCGTTATGAGCGTCAGCGGCACGGTCATGGCCGCCCAGGACCGGTGATTTTCGTGGAACCGCCGATCATCAATACGATCCCCGGCCCGTCGTTGTTCGAATATGGCAAGTCGTTCCAGCCGCCATCGCAATTCCGTTACTATTGCAACCATCCGGCGGGATATTTCCCGGCTGTTTCCGCCTGCGCGGTCCGATGGCTCGAAAGCGGCGCCGTTCCCTGATCAACCCATCGGCTTCACCTGACACATCCATCGGCTTCACCTGACACATAAGGAGTATTCTCATGTCTCGTCGCATCGTTTTTTCTGGCCTTTGCGCCGTCGCCCTGCTCAGTGGTTGCGCCACCGAACCGATGGGCCCGACCGCGAGGGTGATGCCCGCGCAGGGTAAACCGTTTGAGGTGTTCGCGACCGACCAGTCGCAATGCAAGCAATTCGCCGAGGGCGAGACCGGCGGCGGTGCGACGATGTCGAACCTGAAACAGTTCGGCACGGCGGTCATCAGCACGGCGTTGACGGCGGGCCTCGGCGCCGCGTTGCACGGTGGGCGCGGCGCTGGCATTGGCGGTGCCGTCGGCTCATTGGCGGGCGCGGCTTTGGGTGGGCGCGGCTCGGCCGCCGATCAGCGCGGCCTGCAGGGTCGTTACGACCTCGCTTATTCGCAGTGCATGTTTACCCGCGGCAACCAGGTCGCTGGCCTCGGCCATTCGACGGGCGGATACGGCATGGCCAATGGGGCGGTCCCGCGCTCCTACACCCGTTAATTTCAACTCCCTTCCCGCCACCAACCCAACATCAGCAACCCCAGAAGGACGGGCAGGGAAAGCCAGACCGGCAGCAAATCGGCGGAGGCAACGCCGGTCACGATATTGTCGTGGCGGCGCTGCAGCCCGATCCAACTGCCGCCCGAGGCCGGACGGTCGGGCTCGGTGCGCCGTAACGCGGGAATATCCGGTGCCGCGACGGAGCCCAGAAAATGGACGCCGCCGGCGGAGTCGCGCGCGAGAGCGGATGTGACGGTCGCCGTCGCGCGCAAATCCGCGATCTCCGGCGGGTTGGCCGCGCCCGCCGCGGCATAGGCAATGCGCGTGCCGTCGCTGACCTGCCACACGCCCGGCGCCATGGCGGGCACACTCGCATGCGCCTCACCGGGCGCGCTTTGGATCAGCGGCGCGACGCTTACTTTCCCATCGGGATCGGTCACGGTGACGTTGTCGGGGGAGGTCGCGTCGGTGGTCCGTCGCGCCACCTCCAACTGACCGCGGCGCACGCGGGCGGTCAGCGCGTTTTCCTCTAAAGCGGGTTCGCGCAACAGCCAATGGGCGATGCGGCGCAGCAATTCGGCTTGCGGTCCGCCGCCATCATGGCCGCGCGACCACAGCCAGATCTGATCGGATAACAACAAGGCGGTGCGGCCCTCGCCGACGCGTTCCAGGGCCAGCAGCGGCTGATCGTCCGGCGTGCGCAGCAGCACCGCGCCATTCACCGGACCTGGCTGGATGCGGCGATACCAGGCGCCCCAGGACGGTTCCTTCGCGTCGCCCGCCAGATTGGCGCCGCTCAGACCCGCCGTCACCGGATGGCGTTGGCCCAAATCGGACACCATCGGGCGAAACCGTTCGTTGACGACGGCGTTGAAGCGCGCCGGTCCTCCCGGCAGCACGGCGGCCAAAGGCGTCGCGGCGAGGCTGGTCTGCCCTGAGAACTCCGGCCCCACGCTCAACAGCAAGGCGCCACCCTGGCGCACCCGATTGGCGATATTCGCCAAATAGGGCATCGGCAGCAAACCGCGGTTCTGGAACCGGTCGAGGATGATCAGATCGAACTCGCCGATCTTATCCTGAAACAACTCCCGGATCGGGAAGGCGATCAGCGCCAGCTCGTTCAACGGCGTCAGATCGTCCTTTTCGGGCGGGCGCAGAATGGTGAAATGCACCAGGTCGACGGACGGATCGGCTTTCAGCAAGCGGCGCCACGCCCGCTCCCCCGGATGCGGCTCGCCGGAGATCAACAGCACGCGCAGCCGGTCCCGCACGCCGTTGATCTCGACCACCGCGCGGTTGTTGATCGTCGAGGCCTCGGCTTCCAGCGGGCTGACGGATAGTTCGACGATGGTTGGTCCGGCGCGGCGGATCGGCAGCGCGATGCGCTGTTCGGTGCCGATGCCGACGATGCGGGTTTCCGGCGGATCGCCGTCGCGGCGGATCGTCAACGTCGCGGTGGCGCCGCGATGGTTGGACCCGAGATCGTCGACCGCGAGCCGCAAGGTGACCGGCTTGCCGACGATGCCGAAGCCCGGCGCCTCGATGATGCGCAAACGCCGGTCGGTTTCCTCGCCCTTCGCGGTGATCAGCACATTCAGCGGCACACCGGATGGCATGGCGGGGGGCACGTCATGGATCTGGCCATCGGTGATGGCGACGACGCCGGCGAGGCGCGCGCGCGGGATCTCACCGATGGCCTTCGCCACGTCGGTGAACAGTTGCGTTCCGGAATCGCCATTCTCATCGACGGTGATGGTGCGCAACTCCAGATCCGGGAATTGCTTCGCCGCGTCCTGGATCGCCTGTGCCGCCACGCGCGCGAGGGCGGCGCGTTCGCCCACCTGCATCGACGCGGTTTGGTCGATCACCAGCAGGCCGATATCCGGCAGCGTTTCGCGCGTCTCCCGCACCAGCCGGGGACCGGTCATCCAGACGATCAACAGCGCGAAGGCAAGCGTGCGGATCACCGCGCCGTGCGCCCGCCGCCACAACGCCAGCGCGCACACCAACGCGGCGGCCGCGCCGATCGCCGCGATCAACCAGACGGGTAATACGGGGTCGAAGCGTAAGGCCGCGATGACCTGTTCAGGGCGCATGCGCGGACTCTGCCACGGTCACGCGCCGTGAGGCCAGGACTATCCGACCGCGGAGCGCGATCGCCTGAGGTTGACGCCAACCTCAGGCGTGAATCGCTCTCTGGAAAATATAGTTCAGGGCGTAATCGCTTCAACTGACGCGATCACACCTTGAACGCGGCCAGCGCCTTTTCGTCGAATTTCAAGCCCAGACCCGGCGTTTCCGGCAAGACCAGCATGCCGTTCTCGATCGCGGGCGTGTCCTCGTACAGCGCCAGCATCCAGGGCATGTATTCGACGGTCAGGCCGTTCGGGCAGGCGGCGATCAGGTGGCACAGGATCTCGGGCATCACATGGCTGACGACGGGCAGGTTGAACGCCTCCGCCATGCCCGCGATCTTCATCCAGGGCGTGACACCGCCCGCGCGCACGATGTCGATCATGACGATATCGACCGAGTGGTTCTGGATCATCTGGCGGAACGGCGCGATGCCGTAGACGTACTCACCGCCGGCGATCGGCGTTTTCAGCGCCGCGGTGACTCGCGCGAGGCCCTGATAGTCGTCGGCGGTGGTCACATCCTCCAGCCAGAACAGGCCCACGTCCTCGATGCGGGAGCCGATGTCGATCGCCTGCTCGGGCCGCCAGCGCTGGTTGATGTCGCACATCAGCTTGATGTCGGGGCCGATCGCCTCGCGCACCACGCGGACACGGCGGATCTCGTCGGCGGGCGTCGGATTGCCCGGCAGCGCCATCTGGGTTTTCATCTCGCGAAAGCCCTTTTGCACCAGGATCCGCGCGGCCCGTTGCGCCTGATCGTCGCTCAACCCGCGGCGCAGGGAGCCCGAGGCATAGGTCGGTACCCGATCCCGATGCCCGCCCAGAAGCTTCCACAGCGGCTGGTTCAGCGCCTTGCCCTTGATGTCCCACAACGCGATGTCGATCGCCGAGACCGCCAGCGCGAAAATTCCGCCGGGCCCGCAGGAATCGCCGGTGCCCGCGTGCAGCTTCGCGCTGATCGCCTCGATCCGCATCGGGTCCATGCCGATGGTCAGTTCCGCCAGTTCCTCGACCGCGCGGCGCAGGCTGCCGGTCATTTTGCCGCCATAGAAGGTGACGGCGATCCCCTCGATCCCGCTGTCGGTGCGCAGTTTGAAGGCGACGACGGGTCGCGTGCGGCCTACTTCCTCGGGCATGTTGGCCAGGGGATCGTCTTCGGGGATGGCGAGGGTGATGGCCTCGAAACCGGAGATTTTCATCGGCGTTTCCTTTATTGAGTCAGGGTCGATGCAGTTCGGCGGCGGCGCGTGTGACCGTGCGCCGTCCGTGTTTGAAGACGGCCAGCGGGGCGGCGTTTTCGGCGACCGCCTGTTCGGGGGAGGCCGCGTCGATCACCACGATGTCGGCGGGATTGCCCACGGCGATGCCGTAATCGCGCAGGTTCATCAGCCGCGCGGCGCGATCCGTCAGCATGGCGAAACATTCGCGCAAATCGGCGGGATCGCCGATCTGGCAGACATTCGCCTGCAGATTGGCCATGCGGATCGACGCGCCATCGCCCAACGGTGTGAACGGGTTCAGCACATTGTTGGTGGCGATCGAGCAATTCACTCCGCGTCTGACCAGTGCGTTCACATCGACCACGCCGCGGCGCACATTATCGGTTTGGTCGCGCCCTTGCATGAACAGATCCGTCGCCGGCAGCGATGTCACCGCCACCCCCGCCGCCGCGATCCGGTCCGCCAGAGCATGAAACGCATCGGCTCGCATCGTCGAATATTTACATCCGTGACCAATCGCCACGCGGCCGCCGAATTTGTAGTGCTCGGTCAGTTCGCACACGAGATGGATGTCCAGATCGTCGGGCGTGTTGCCGGAATCGAGATGCATATCGATGTCGACATCGTATTCCCGGGCCAGTGCGAACACGCGGCGGATTTGTCCGGCGTGATCGGTGTCGTAATTCGGCGCGGCGCCAATGACCCGCGCGCCTTGTTTCAGCGCCATCACCAGCAATTCATCGGCGCGCGGATTATTCGTCAGACCCTCCTGCGGAAATACGCACAGCTCCAGGTCGATAGCCCATGCGTAATCGCGTTTGAGCGCGGATACCGCCTGGAACGTCCGTAACTCCACCCCGCCATCGAGTTCGATATGCGGGCGCATCCGGGTCGCGCCGAATTTGATGCAGGCTTCCAGCGTTTGGCTGGCGCGTTGGTAGGCGTCTTCGACGGTGAAACTGTGCTTGATCGCTGAGACGCGTTCCATCGCCATGGGCTGGCGGCCGGTTGCGGGGGCGCATCGATGGGCGATGCGGGATTTTTCCAGATGGATGTGGGTTTCAACCAGACCAGCGCAAACGAGATGGCCGCCCGCGTCGAACGATTCGGCGTCAGTTGTCAGTCCGGGCTGAATGACGGCGATCTTACCGTTGACCACGCCGATATCGACCGGGTCATCATCGGGCGCGCTGGCCAGACGGGCGTTTCTTACCACCAGATCCATGGGTACTCGGCCTCCTTGCCGCCGATGGATGATGCACGCAAGGTGGGCGGGGTGCCAATGGGATGGCGCATGGTCAGGCTGTCACCGTGCCCCGGCACTCGCCCAATCCGATCGTCACGTAGCCGTCGCGATGGGCGTGGCCGCGGAAAATCACCTCGTCACCGTCAACCAAGTACGTCCGGGTTTCGCCGTTGGGCAATGTGACCGGCAGGCGGCCGCCTCGTGTCATTTCGAGCAAACACCCTTCGGAGCCCGGGGCGGTGCCCGACACCGTCCCGCTGCCGAACAGATCGCCCGGCCGCAAATCGCATCCGTTCGAGGTGTGGTGCGCGATCATTTGGGCCACGGTCCAATACAGCATGGCGGCGTTGGCGCGCGACAGCACATGCGCGGGCAGGCCGGCGGCGCGCATGGCGGCGGTGTGCAACGAAACCTCGAACGCGATCGAAAAGCAGCCTTTCTCCTGATCGGCGCGGTCGAACAGATGCGGCAAGGGGGCGGGATCGCCTTCGGGGCGCGGGGGTTGGGCGATACGGAACGGCGCCAGCGCGTCGGTGGTGATGATCCACGGCGACACGAAGGTGGCGAAATTTTTGGCCAGGAATGGGCCCAAGGGTTGCGACTCCCAGCCCTGGATGTCGCGCGCGGACCAATCGTTCAACACACACACGCCCGCCGCGTGATCGCCCGCGCCAGCGATCGGGATGGTCGTTTCCGGCGCGTTGCCCGGTCCGATCCAAACGCCCAATTCCAATTCGTAATCGAGGGAGGCGGTGGGGTTGTAGTGGGGGGCGGTCTGTTCGGGCGATTTGCGCTGTCCGTTGGGGCGCCGCACCGTTCCACCGGATGGCCGGACCGAGGACGCCCGGCTGTGATAGGCGACCGGTACATACTTATAGTTCGGCAACAAGGGATTGTCCGGCCGGTTGATCATTCCGGCGGTATGCGCGTGATGAATGCCCGCGAAGAAGTCGGTGAAGTCGCCGATACGCGCGGGAAGCGACATAACACACCTCGACTGTTCGCGTAACAGTCGCTGAGACATGCCGCGCGGCAACCCAGAGTCGGATCCGTTCGCGTCGAGTAACGCGCTGACCTGGCGACGCAACGCAAGCCGGACATCCGGTGCCAGCGCCATCCATGGATTAAGCGTCCGCCCGCTGGCGGCCTGCGCCGCGATCAGCGCGTCTCCTGAAAATAAGCCTGCCTCCAAACCCGCGCTGATATCGAAAATATGGTCGCCAATGGCGATGCCCCCGCGTGGCGGGCCGCCATCCGGGCTGAACACACCCAATGGGAGGTTTTGGATCGGAAATGATCCATGGCCGTTGGCCGAGGCGACCCAACTGATACGCTCGGGTGCGTGGGTTTCGTCGATCATCGCGGCTTCCCCAATGGTTGCCCCTATCCTATCGCGGTGAATGGTTTCCGGCGAGACACCCGATCTTATAGCGCGGCCGGGTATGGAACCGTTGCGCCGATTATCTCGTTATACCGAACGAGTCATCGCGCTGTTTTTGTTGCCAGGGAGGTCGATCTCGGGTGAATCGATTTGTGATGCGCGTCCCGCGCGACAAGGAAAGGACTCTTGCAACCATCTATCTCTTTTTTCACCGACTCTTTTTTTCACTGGGCGGGCCCATGATCGTTCTGATAGCGTACCCCAGCCTGTGCCGCGGCTAAAACAAGAGACAATGACGATGCCGTGATGTGAGCCATAAAGACATGGCTTGATTTTCTTGCCCGCGACTTTATACGAGACAACAATCTGGGAGTCAGAGGTTTCATGCCCAAAAGTGATCGAGAAACAACTTCCGAACCATTTCGGCTCGCGCGTTTTTTGCCCCATCGTTTGGAGGTCGCGACAGACCAGGTTTGCCGGACGCTCGCCGAACGTTACAATCATTCTTTCAATTTGACCCTTTCGGAGTGGCGCTTGCTGGCGGTGGTCGCCGAGCATGATACGTCATCGCCGACCGCCGCCGGCCAACACGCCGCGATGGATAAGGTCAAGGTCAGTCGCGCCGCGCAAAGCCTGGTGACAAAAGGGTTGTTGCGCCAGACACATGATCCAAAGGACGGCCGCGGGCGTTTGTTACGCCTGACGCGAAAGGGTACCACGGCGCATGCCGGCATGGGCCGCCTGGCGATGAAAGTTGAAGCCGAGATTTTTGATGGGCTGACGCGCGCGGAAAGCCTCGCGCTGGATAAAATATTGACGAAAATCAATAATAAAATCGAAATGAATGGGCTGGCGGGTTAGACTCAAGGCCTACCGATCCGCTACACTTCCCTAATGGGCGCTCCGGGTGCCCGAGACGCGGGTTCTGAACCCGGGCTGCGCCTTCGCATAAGAGGGAGGTGTGGCCATGTCCAAAAGCAGAAACGGCGAAAATCCTCGTTCCGTGGCCCTTGTCGGGCCGCAGGGGAGCGGTAAGTCCGCTCTGTTCGATGCCTTGATGGAAGCGGCGGGCGGTCAGGTGAAACGCCCATCCGATCCCCGGAACCGTCCGATGACGACGGTCACACGGGTCGGTCATTGCACATTCTTAAAGGACGCCTGGTCCATCCTGGATTGCCCAGGATCGGTGGAGTTTGGATGTGAGGCGAGAGCGGCGCTGGCGGTGGCGGATATCGCCGTCGTGGTGTGCGAACCCGATCCCGACCGCGCCGCCGCCGTCGCGCAAATGTTGCGCGGCCTGGCGGAACAGGCGATCCCGCATATTCTGTTCATCAATAAAATCGATACGCTGGCTGGGTCGATCGGCGACATTCTGACCGCGTTGCAAGGTCATATTCCGGCACCGCTGGTATTGCGTCAGATGCCGCTGGTGGAACACGGCAAGGTCGCGGGCTATGTCGACCTCATGAGTGAGCGGGCGTGGCGGTATCGTAAGAACGAGGCCTCGGAACTGATCCGGATCCCGGAGGACGTCATGGCGGAAGAAGCGGCGGCGCGCGGACGTCTGGCGGAAACGCTCGCCGATCGCGACGATACGCTGCTGGAAAAAGTTTTGGAGGATATCAAACCGACTCCGGAAGAACTTTATGTCGACCTGCGCAAGGATCTGTTGTCCGGCGCGGTGATCGAGGTGATGTTGGGTGCCGCCGAGGTCGCGCATGGCGTGCGCCGGCTTTGGAAGGCGCTGCGGCATGAAACACCGGCGGCGCGCGAGACGGCGGACCGGCGCGGGATCGATCCCGATGGACCCGCGCTGGCGCAGGTGTTCCGCACCGAATACGCCGGCCATACCGGGAAATTGTCATACGCGCGGATCTGGCGTGGTGAGATCAAGGAAGGCATGATCGTGGCCGGTGCGCGGCCCGGCGGCATTTATCATTTCGTCAATGGGGAGCTGGTGAAATCTCCCGCGGCCGTGGCCGGTGATATTGTCGCGTTGGGCCGGCTGGAAACGGTTCTGACGGGAGAAACGATCTCAACCGGTCCTAATGACATGATCTTGCCGTTTCCGGACCCTCCGGCGCCGGTCTATGCGCTGGCGGTGCACACCACCGACCGGAAAGACGATGTCCGTCTGTCGGACGCGCTGCGAAAAATGGCGGAAGAAGATCGATCGTTGACGATCACGCATGATCAGGACAGTGGCGAGACGGTGCTGCATGGCCAGGGTGAGATGCATCTTCTGGCGGCGATCGAGCATCTGGCGAAGGCTTACACTCTGAAGTTGACCACCAGCCGGCCGGAAATCGCCTATCGCGAAACGATCCGTCAGGCGGTTCATGAGCATGGCCGCCTGAAACGTCAGACCGGCGGGCACGGGCAATTCGCCGACGTGAAAATCGATATCCGTCCGCGCGAACGCGGTGCCGGTTTCGCCTTCGTCGATAAAGTCGTCGGCGGCGCCGTGCCGCGCAATTTCATTCCCGCGGTGGGCGAGGCGGCGGAGGCGGCGGCGAAGAAAGGTCCGTTCGGCTATCCTGTTGTCGATATTGAGGTGACGCTGGTCGATGGCGGCTACCACAGTGTCGACAGCTCCGACATGGCATTCCGCACCGCGACCCAGATCGCGATGCGTGAGGGGCTGGCGAAAGCCAATCCGGTGCTGCTGGAACCGATCGATCACGTGACGATCACGGTGCCCAACGAACACACGCCGCGCGCGCAACGATTATTGACCGGACGCCGCGGCCAGATTTTGGGGTTTTCCGGGCGGGAGGACTGGAACGGCTGGGATGATGTCGAGGCGCTGGTGCCGGCCGCCGAACTGCATGATCTGATCATCGATTTACGCTCACAAACCCAGGGTTTGGGCACGTATCGGCGGCGTTTCGATCATCTGGCGGAGGCGCGGGGTGGCGGGAAAACCTAGACCTTGATCGCGTCAGGGTGACGCGATCAAGATCCGGGTTTGTTAAGTTACAGAGGGTGATTCACGTCTGAAGTTGGTTCAACTTCAGACGATCGCGCTCTCATTACCCCACGAAGGCGCCGCCGTTCACATCCAGGATCGCACCCGACAGATAACTCGCCCCGGCCGTGCAGAGAAACGCGATCGGCCAGGCGAGTTCGCTGGCGTGGCCCATGCGGCCAAGCGGTAAATTCGGCCCGAGATTGGACCCGCGCGTCATCGGCGTCTCCACGGGACCAGGTGCCACCGCGTTGACCATGACGCCGTGGCCGATGCCCATGCGCGAGGTCCATTTCACCAGGGCGTGCACAGCGCCTTTCGACGCGGAATAATCCGGAGGCGTATTGACCGAGGTGCCGCCCGTCTTGCCCGCGACCGAGCCGACCAGCGCGATATGCCCGCCGCCATGGCCCGCCATGTGATCGATGGCGCGCATGGTGAGGTCCAACGGCACCCGGACATTGATGTCCATGACACGGTGAAACCGCTCCCGCCACGCCGGATCGCGGCGCCAGTCGCGCCCGTCCAGGATCGCCGCGCAATGCGCCATCGCATGCACGCGCGATCCCGCGAATAACTGATCGAGGAACGCATCCTCGGTCAGATCGCCGATCTCGGCGCGGCACGGCGTGGTGATCCCCGCCATGGTGTCATCGAGCGGGTCACGGTCGGTCAGCAGCAGGCTCGCGCCGAGTTGCGCCAAGACCAGCGCGGTCGCCTTGCCGATGCCGCTGGCGGCGCCGGTCACCAGCACCTGCTTGCCGGTCATGTCGAGCGTGGCGGGTAGGACAGGAGCGGTCATTTGGTGTTTCCTCCGGTTGCGCCCACTCTGATAGCGCGGTCCGCGGGCGGGAGGGAACACCATGACATTGCGTTTGCGTCAGATCTGCCTGGTCGCGACGGGCCTGGAACCGGCGGTGTCCACTTTATGTTCCGTATTAGGAACGGTGGTCTGTTATATGGACCCGCATGTCGCGAAGTATGGGCTGGTGAACGCGTTGATGCCGATCGGCAATACGTTTTTGGAAGTCGTGGCACCCACGGAAACCGGCACCGCCGCCGGCCGCTATTTGGATCGCCGCGGCGGGGAGGGCGGGTATATGGTCATCCTGGATTGTGACGCTATTGAACCATGGATTTCACATCTCGCGGGCGTCGAGGTCCGCGTCGCCAATGACCTGGGGTATCCCGGGGCCTATCGCGGGCTGCAATTGCATCCGCGCGACACCGGGGGCGCGTTGCTGGAAATCAATCACTCGCATGATGGCGTGTGGGACGGACCCTATCACCCCGCGGGTCCACGTTGGGCGGGCGCGTTCGGGGCGGAGGCGGAGGACGCGATCGTCGCGGCGGAATTGCAATCACCGGATCCCGCGCGTCTCGCCGCCCGCTGGTCCGCGATCCTGCGCAGACCTGTTCAAAAGACTGGCGATGCGCTGCTGATCGCGCTGGATCGCGGAACGCTCCGTTTCGTTCTCGCGACGGACGGACGCAATGAGGGGTTGGGCGGTATCGATGTGTGCATTCCCCGGCACGAACGGGCGCGCACCGCGGCGCGGCGCAAGGATATCGTCGAGGATGATGGCGCGTTGATGATGGGTGGGATCCGGATCCGGCTGGTGCCGCCGCCATCGGACGCCTGACATTATTTCAATCGCCTCGCGTTTCCCGTCATGCTGATGGTAAACCGTCGATAAAGGAGGAACAATGAAACGTCGAGAAGTATTGGGCTTTGGCGCCGCGATGACCGTGCCTGGCCGTGCCGCCCGCGCCGCGTCGCGCGATAACAAACTTTTGCGTTATGTGCCGACGGCGGACTTGTCCGTGCTCGATCCCTCATGGACCACGACGCAGGTTTCGATCACCCATGGTTATTATGTGTTCGATACATTATTCGGACTGGACGCCACACAAACCCCACGCCCGCAAATGGCGGAAAGCGCCAGCGTCTCCGACGACGGACGGGTCTGGTTAATTCGTCTGCGTGACGGATTGATTTTTCACGATGGCGAAAAAGTGCT
>JAYVXQ010000323.1:0-13682 GCA_043785025.1 Acetobacteraceae bacterium | reverse complement strand
GTTGCCTGCTGTTCCTGGCCTACCTGCGCCGCATGCTGCGCGAACTCGACCCCTCGCGCGCCGTGCCGCAACGCGTACGGGCCGCCTACGACACCTTGACCGAAGGCCTGGTGGTGCTGGACAAGGCCGGAGCGATTGTGCTGGCCAACAAATCCACCAGCCTGCTGCTGGGCGTCGACGAGCCGGGACTGGTCGGCCACTCCCCATCCGAGTTTCCCTGGACGCTGGCCGACGACAGCACGCTGGCCCGTACCTCCATGCCGTGGGAAGTCGCCTTGGCTACCCGGCAGCCGCAGCGCGACATGCATCTCAATGTGACCAGCCGCAAGGGCACGCGCTATTCGCTGCGCGCCAACTGCTCCCCGATCATGGACGACGGCGGTGGTTTGCAGGCGCTGGTGATCAGCTTTCAGGACGTAACCGAACTCGAACAACGCGGCGCCGCATTGCAGGCCGCCAAGGAGCAGGCCGACGCCGCCAACGAGGCCAAGAGCCAGTTTCTGGCCAACATGAGCCACGAAATCCGCACGCCGATGAACGCCGTTCTGGGTCTGGCGACATCCTTGCGGGAGGAGAAACTGCCCGCGTCGCAGCGTGTATCGGTCGGCGCGATCTGCGATTCGGCGGAGGCCTTACTGCGGCTTATCAATGAAATCCTCGATTTTTCCCAGATCGAGGCGGGACGCGTCACACTCGAAAACGCCGCGTTCTCGCCGGCGCATTTGATCCAGGATGTCGTCAGTCTGATCTCGGGCCGCGCGGGGGAAAAGAACCTGCGCATCGAAACCCATCTGGATCCGGCCATTCCCCAATATTTGTTCGGCGATTCCGGCCGCCTGCGCCAGGTGTTGCTGAATTTGCTGACCAACGCGGTGAAATTCACCGCCGAGGGTCAGGTCACACTCACCGCACGCCGTGTTGACGTGCCCGGCAAAGACATCGCGACGGTGTGGGAGGTGGGCGACACCGGGATCGGCATCTCGGCGGCGTCGTTGACAACCTTGTTCCAGGATTTCGCGCAGGCGGATGAAAGCATTGCCCGCCGTTATGGGGGCACGGGCCTCGGCCTCGCGATCTGCCGCCGCCTGATTGAAATGATGGGGGGGACGATCGACGCGCGCTCGGAACCCGGGATCGGCAGCACGTTCGGCTTTCATTTGGCGTTGGCCCAGGCGGAGCGGCCGCACGTCAACCCGGCGGGTTCCGCGGAGCCGGAAAAGGATCTGCGCCTCGCGCTGCGGCGGTTGGGCCGGAAGATGCGGGTGCTGCTGGTGGAGGATAACGCCGTCAATCAAATGGTGGCGCGCCAGATGCTGAAGGGGTTCGATGTGCATATGGACCTGGCGCATAATGGGTTGGAGGCGGTCGCGGCGGCCGATCGGGTCGTCTATGACCTGATTTTCATGGATATGCGGATGCCGGAGATGGACGGCCCCGACGCGACACGGGAAATTCGCCGCCGCGCCGGATTGGCAAGCCGCGTTCCGATCGTCGCTTTGACGGCGAATGCGTTCCGCGAGGACAGTCAGGCGTGCCTGGACGCCGGCATGGACGATTTCATGTCCAAACCCATTCGCAAACCGGTTTTCATCGGCGCGATGTTGCGCGCTTTGGATCAGTCTGACGCGTGGTCACGGCCGGGGTCCACGGTGCAACCCCAGGCGGTGGCGGGATAGGCTCGGGTTATACGACGTGATCCGGCCGCAGGTGACAGGCGGCGGCCTCGGTATCCGTTTCGATCTGCACCGTCGCGTGGCCGATCCCGAAGCGCGTGCGTAGTTCCGCGGCCAGATTGGGCGGGCGTGTTTCCTCCGCCATCGGCGCGCAGACCAAATGCGCGGTTAACGCGGTTTCGGTCGTGCTAAGAGCCCAGATGTGCAGGTCATGCACTTCGCGCACGCCGGGGAGGGCGGTGAGCCACGCCAGCACCGCGGGCTGCGAAATTTTCAGCGGGACGGCGTCCAGAGCGAGATCCGCGGCCTCCCGCAATGCTCCCCAGGTGCCATAGGCGATCACGCCGGCGATCACGATGCTGGTGACCGGATCCAGCCACGCCCAACCGGTCAGCCGCATCGCCAGGGCCGCGATGACGACGCCCAACGATACCGCGGCGTCGCCCGCCAGGTGCAGATATTGCGCCCGTAAATTCAGATCGTCGTGGCGTCCGCGCAGAAACAGCAACGCCGAGCCGCCGTTCACCAGGATCCCGACCGCGGCGACCAGCATGACCGTGCCCTCGGCGACCGGTGCCGGCGCGTTGAAGCGGTGCAATGCCTCGATCAGGATCGCACCGACCGAGATCAGCAGGATCGCCGCGTTGCCCAATGCCGCCAGGATTGAAAACCGGCCCCAGCCATAAGTCCGCCGGCCGGTTGGCGGGCGCCGGTGCAGCCACACCGCCATCCAGCCCAGAAGCAGGCTGAGGACGTCGCCCATGTTGTGGATGGCGTCGGCGATCAGCGCGACTGAGTTGGCCGCGAGGCCGAACGTCATTTCGACCGCCACGAAGGCGAGGTTCACTCCCGCGCCAATGGCGAAGGCCCGGTCGTAGGTGGCCGGCGCCAGGGAATGGCCGCCATGCGCGTGGTCATGGTGGTGATGGTGCGGGTGCGAATGATCGTGGGTGTCCATGGTCCATTCTTTATGGCACGACAACCGTTAGCAAGCCCACCTCCACAGTCCGAGTCCCAATCGGGCGCCAACGGGAACATGACATGAACGCGCTTCAGGCGGTTTTGATCGCCATTCTTCAGGGGGCCAGCGAGCTTTTCCCTGTCAGCAGCCTCGGCCACGCGGTCATCCTGCCCGCTTTGTTACGCACCGGGATCAACCAGCGCTCGCACGAGTTCCTGCCGTTTCTGGTGATGCTGCATTTGGGCACGGCGATCGCGTTGCTGGTCTATTTCTGGCGCGATTGGTGGCGGTTGTTTCTTGGCGTGTTTGGGCTGTCGGACCCCGCGATGGTCACGGCCAGCCGGCGCATTTTCATGTTGATCGTGGTCGCGACCATCCCGGCGGTGATCGTTGGGTTCACCCTGGAAAAATATGTGCGCGGCTTGTTCGGCAGTCCGATCATCGCGGCTTCGTTCCTGGTGGTGAACGGTATGATGTTGTTGTTCGGCGAGCGTTTGCGGGCCCAGGGACAGAGGGATTTGTCGACGCTGACGACGAAGGACGCGATTTATATTGGGCTTTGGCAATGTACGGCGCTGATCCCTGGCATCTCCCGCTCGGGTGCGACCATTGTTGGGGGTTTGTTGCGGGGGATTTCGCATGAGGGCTCGGCGCATTTCTCGTTTCTGATCGCGACGCCGATTATCTTTGGCGCCACGGTGCTGGAGGTGCCGAAATTGATGCATGAGCATGTGCCGGAGGGCACGTTTGGGCTTGCGACGCTGGCGGCTGTCGTGGCGGGGATCGTTGCCTGGTTGAGCACGTGGTTTTTGATGCGGTATTTTCGCAAGCATGAGGATTGGGCGTTGAGCCCGTTTGCCGGGTATTGCATTGTCGCTGGGTTGGCGAGTTTGGCGATTTTGTTGATTTGAGGGAGGGCGATATTCAGGGCTCTGCCTTGAAACCCGCTCAGGGGCTTTGCCCCCGAGACCCCCACCAAGGGCTATCGCCCTTGGCGGAGGTTCAGGAGGCCCAAGGGGAGTCTGGGCCTCCTGACGGGGGCCGGGGTAGAACCCCGGGCATCGCGTCGATCCGCTCCGCCAGCGCCGCGCTGATCCCCGTCATCGGCGCTCGCGTCTCCGGACTGTCGATCAGCCCCTGGCGCCACAGATAATGCTTGATCGGGCCCGGCGAGGGCTCGGTGAACAGCAGTCTCGGCAGCTCCACCAAATCCCGCCACACCTTCAGAGCCGCCGCCATGTCATTGCCGCGGATAAGATCGTAAACGTGACGAAACCCCACCGTATTGATGTGCGCCGAGGCCAGGATCCCGCCGTCGCCGCCCAACGTCATCGCGGTATAGAACCACGCATCCTCCCCGGTCAGCACCGCGAACCCCGGCGGCCTTGCCCGGATGAGATCAAAGGATTGCACGGCATCGGCGCAACAATCCTTGACGCCGGCGATATTCGGGATCCGCGCGAGGCGCAGCATGGTCTCGTTCCCCAGATTGACCCCGGTGCGATAGGGAATGTTGTAAATCAGGATCGGCCGGCCCGTTGCCGCCGCCAGCGCCTTGAAATGTCCGTACAGCCCGTCCTGCGAGGGTCTGGTGTAATACGGACTGGCGATCAAATATCCGTCGATTGGCCAGTCGTTCACCCGGCGGAGATCCTCCGTCAGCTTCGCGGTATCGCTGCCGGTTAAGCCCAGAAGGACCGTTTTGCGTCCTGCGATCTCCGCCGCCGCCAAGGTGACCAGGCGGTGGGTTTCGTTGGCGGTCAAGGTCATGCCCTCGCCCGTTGTCGCGGCCAGGATCAGCCCGTCGATCGGTTGGTTCGCGTAATGACGGAGCATCCGCCGCGTCGAATGTTCATCGAGCTCGCCGTCACGAAACGCGGTGATCAGCGGCAGATAAAGTCCTTGCATGGTCGTGGGTCCTGTCCGTGAAAGCCGGGAGACAGGGACCGCCAATAAAAAACCCCGTCCGAGCCGGCGGGGTTGTGAACGATGCGGTGTGCGAAGCGCGCGCGGATCGTCAGTCCCCAGATGGGACCGGTTTTTTAACGATCGCGCGGATGTCGGTTCGCATGGTTAAACGATGACGCGGCGCGGCGCGGTGGTCAAGTCTGCCACAGCATCGGCATCGCCGACGCCGCGAGCAGCAATCCCATCATCCGGTTCATCAGACGCGTGCGCCGCTGTGACATTACCAGGCGTCCGACGCCGCCGCCCATCGCAGCCCAGAACGCCACGCATGGCAGGCTGACGAAGACCAGGATCACCGCCAGCGGAACGATCGAGGCGCCTGGGGCCCAATAGGCCGCCGTCGTCGCCACCGCCAAAACCCAGGCCTTTGGATTGACCTATTGGAACCCCGCGGCGGCGAAAAAACCGGGCGGCGGCCCGCTGCGTTGTCCGGCCGGCGCCGTCGTATCGGCGCGCGCGATGTTCCACGCCAGGAGCAGGATCCAGGCCACGCCGATCCATCGCATCGCGCCGTACATCCAGGGAAACCTCGCCATCGGCACCGCCAGGCCCTCCCCCACGATCGTGACCATCAGGCCGAATCCGATCGCGACACCAACCATCGCGGGCACCGCCGCGCGCCGCCGCGATAGCGAACACCATGGCGTTGTTGGGGCCCGGCGTGATTGAGGCTACGAACGCGAAGATCAGAAAGGGGATGGAGATGGATACGGGCAACCCTCTGATTGGCCGGACCGGCGGCCCCTGTCGAGCCCAACCAATCCGGTCGGGCTTCGAGGGAACGCGCGGCGAACGATCAGGTCACGCGCGTTTCCGACCGCCCAAGCAGGTGGATGGTATACCCAGACTTCGACGGAGGCTGGGTATACCGCGCGCGGGGTTGCTGTGGCGGCGCGCGCGAAACGAAAATGACTCTCAAACTCCGAAGAAATTTGAGTATAACGTGGAGCGTGAGATCGTTTCGCATGATGCATTTAGGTCAAGCCGCGTCCTCCAGAATCATCGCGGCGCCCTTTTCGCCGATCATGATGCTGGGCGCGTTGGTGTTCCCGGCCACGACCTGTGGCATGATTGAGGCATCGATCACGCGCAGCCCCATGATCCCGTGCACGCGCAACCGCGGATCGACCACGGTGTTCGGCCCAGTACCCATGGCACAGGAGCTGGAGGGATGATGGTTCGAAATTCCCGTCGCCCGCGTGAATGCGATCAATTGCTCATCCGTTTCGATCTCGGGTCCGGGTGCGAGCTCATGCACGATATACGGACGCAGCGCCGGTTGCGCCGCGATCGCGCGCACCAGCCGGATCGCCGCGAGGATGGCGCGATGATCATACTCCGTGCGCAGGAAATCGAACGAAATCGCCGGCGGCGCCAAGGGATCCGCCGAGGCCAGCCGCACGGTTCCGCGGCCGTCGGGACGCAGATGGACGGGGCTGAGCGTGAAGCCCGAAAACGGATGCGGCACGACGCGATCACGTGTCCGCTCCAACGTGCTCCAGGCCAATAAGTTAATTTGCACGTCGGGACGTTCCAGCCGCGGATCGGATCGGGCGAACAATCCCGCGTGAATGCCGTTGCTCGCCATGGGGCCGCCGCGAAACAATCCGTATTCCGCCGCCGCCATGATTTTGCGCGGCCAGGAGTTCTCCAAATCATTCAAAGTCACCGGTTTCGCGCTGCGCCAACTGAGATAAGTGTTGAAATGATCGTGCAAATTCGATCCGACCGCGGGCGCGTCGCGCACCACTTGAATGCCGAAGTCTTGCAGATGCGCGCCGGGTCCAATGCCCGACAGCAACAATAAATGCGGCGAGCCGTAGGCGCCGCCCGACACAATCACCTCCCGCGTCGCGCGGGCGGTGCGAAGGCCTTCTTTGGTTTGATACGTGACGCCAACGGCGCGATCGTTCTCGATAACGATCTTTGTCGCATGCGCGTTTGTGCGAATGACCAGATTTTTCCGTCCGCGCGCCGGTCCCAGATAGGCGCGCGACGTGCTCCAGCGGCGTGAGTTCGATGTCGTGGTCTGGTAATAGCCGCAGCCTTCCTGTTGCGCGCCATTGAAGTCGGGATTGCGTGGGATCCCCGCCTGTCCGCAGGCGTCCAACATCGCCTCGGCCAGTTCGAATTTTTTCGGCTGATCCGATACGCGCAACGGGCCGCCGGTGCCGTGAAATTCATCCGCGCCGCGGGCCTGATCCTCAGCCTTGCGGAAATATGGCAGCACGGAATCCCAGTCCCAACCTTCGCATCCTTTCTGGCGCCATTCGTCGTAATCGGCGTGATTGCCGCGAATATAGACCATGCCGTTGATCGAGCTGGTGCCGCCCAATGTCTTGCCGCGCGGCAGATAAATCTGGCGTCCGGCCAAAGCGTTCTGCGGCGTGCTCTCGAACTTCCAGTTCACGGACGGATCGACGAAAGTGCGCGCGAAGCCCAACGGAATATGGATCCAGGGATTGGTGTCCTTGCCGCCGGCTTCCAGCAGCAGCACGCGATATTGGCCGGATTCCGACAAGCGGCCGGCCACCGCCGCGCCCGCCGATCCAGCGCCCGTCACGATGTAGTCGAATTCCGTCATGACCGTTCCCCACGTTTCCGTCCATGTTACCGGTGCGGGACCAGCTGACCAAATCGCGGGGGGCCAAATCGCGGGGGGATTGAGCCCATGCCCATGACCGGTTAAGCACGGAGCGTCACCCGGGAGGCCAGAAATAACCGTGGATATCGAGGTCCTGATCGAAACCGTGCTGAACGCCCTGACCGCGGGCGTCACGATCGGATGCATCTATGGCCTGATGTGCATTGGCCTCGGCCTGATTTTCGGCATCATGAAAGTCGTGAATTTCGCACAGGGCGAGATTCTGATGTTGGGTATGTACGCCAGCTTCTTCCTGGTCACCGGCGGCGGCGTGCTGGCGTTCCTCGGCCCCTATGTCGGGCCGTTCGTGGGCGCGATACTGGCCGGTCCGATCGTGTTTGTCTTCGGTGCCCTGCTGCACAAATTCCTGATCAGCCGGGTTTCCGGACTGCGTACGGCGGGATCGATCGACGACGGTCATTTCGGCCAGTTGATCGTCACACTTGGGATTTCATTGATCCTGCAAAACGGTGGTATGATCGTCTTCGGTACCATTCCGGTGACCGTACGCACCCCGTTGTCGTCCAGCGCGTATCAGCTTGGCCCGATTTATGGCGATGCCACGGTTTTTCTGAATAAAGCCAAGCTGGTCGCCTGCGCCGTCGCCATCGTCTCGGCCTTGGCGCTGTATTTCGTGCTGGAGTTCACCCGCATCGGCAAAGCGTTGCGCGCCGCCGCCGACAATCCGACCGCCGCGACCTATATGGGCATCGACGTCGATAAATATTACCGCATGGCGTTCGGTCTGGGCTGCGGCATCACCGCGATCGCGGGCGGGCTGATGGCGACATATCTGTCGTTCGGCTCCTTTGTCGGTTTCGATTACGTCATCATCATGTATTCCGGCGTCGTACTGGGCGGCATCGGCTCCATCATGGGCGCGTTCTGGGGCGGGTTGACCGTGGGCTTCGTGCAACAATTTTCCGCCATCGTTCTGCCGCCGCAATTGCAGAACGCCGCCATTTTTATCGTCTTTCTGTTGATCGTCCTGTTGCGCCCGCAAGGCCTGTTCGGCCGCTCGGCGGAGCGCGCCTGACATGAGAATCGGCACCGCCGGCGCTTTCCGCCGTGACCTCACGATCCTGATCGTTCTCAGCCTGGTCTATCTGGCCGTGTCCTGGTTCGTGCCCAACAGTTATTACCAATTGATCCTCACATTGGTTCCGATCTGGGCTGCTTTCGGCGTGTCGTGGAACATCCTGTCGGGCTACGGCGGTCAGTTATCCTTCGGCCATGCCAGTTTCTTCGGCATCGGCGGATATACGATGACGCTGGCTCTGGTTTACTGGAACCTCACCCCCTGGCTCGGCATTCCCTTGGGCATCATCATGGGCGGCGTCGCGGCGGTTCTGATCGGGATCCCAACGTTCCGCCTGCGCGGCCATTATTTCGCGCTGTCGATGCTGGCGTACCCGCTGGCGATTCTGTACTTCCTGCAATATTTCGGCTTCCAGGAAGTCTCACTGCCGATGCACCGTGAAGCCCCGGCCGCGTATCTGGAATTTTCCGATCCGCGGTTTTATACGATCGTCGCGACAGGTCTGCTGTTCCTGAGTGTGCTGACCTGCATCGCGGTGGAAAACTCCCGTTTCGGACTGGCGCTTTTGGCGATCCGTCAGAACGAACTGGCGGCCGAGGCGGCCGGCATCGATTCCAAAACCTGGAAAATGCGCTCGCTGGTCGTCTCAGGCATGATCGCCGCGGGCGCGGGCGGGCTTTATGCCTGCGTCCAATTGGTGGTCACGCCGGATTCGGTGTTCGGGATGCTGGTGTCCGCGCAGCCCGTGGTCATGACCCTGTTCGGCGGCGTGGCGTCGTTGTGGGGACCGGTGATCGGGGCGGCGTTTTTGGTGCCGTTGTCGAAACTTTTGGATGCCTACGCGGGAGATTATTTGCGCGGGATTCAGGGCGTGGTTTATGGCGCGGCCGTCATCGGCATCATCCTGGCGGCGCCTGACGGCGTGTTCTGGACGATCCGCGACCGGTTTTTCAAACCGCGGATACAAGAGCCCATTCCGCCACCGCAACCGATGACCCGCATCCCCGCCATGGCGACAGGCGCGGCGTTGATGAAAGTCGAGCATCTGTCGAAGTCTTTCGGCGGATTGCGCGCCAATTCCGACATCAGCTTCAGCATCGCCGAGGGTGAAATCCTTGGCATCATTGGCCCCAACGGCGCGGGCAAAACCACCTTGTTCAACGTGCTGAACGGCGTGCTGACCGCCGATCAGGGGACGGCCACCATCGCCGGCGAAACGATGTTGGGCAAGAAAGTGCATCAGGTGTGCCGCATGGGCGTCGGCCGCACGTTCCAGGTCGTGCGCAGTTTCCCGCGGTTACCGTTGATCGACAACGTCATCGTCGGTGCTTACGGCGCCGGTTTATCCGATCGCGACGCCGCCGATGAGGCGATCCGCGCGTTACACCGCACCGGTCTCGCGGCACAGGCGGGCGTGCCCGCGGGCCAATTGACGAATAAGCAACTGCGTCTGATGGAACTCGCCCGCGCTTTGGCCGGCCGCCCGCGCATTTTATTGTTGGATGAAACGCTCGCGGGCCTCGGGCGCGAGGAATGCGACGACGTGCTTGATGTGCTGCATCGGCTGCGCGAGGAAGGCATGACCATCGGCATCATCGAACACACGATGCACGCGATGATGCGAATCGCCGACCGCTTCGTGGTGCTGGATCACGGCGCCGTGCTCGCTACCGGTCTGCCCCGAACGGTGGTTGAGGATCGCGGTGTCATCGAAGCCTATCTCGGCAAAAAATGGTTGGCCAAACAGGATGCTTGAAGTCACCAACCTGTCCGTTGCTTACGGCGGATTGCGCGCATTGACCGGTGTTTCGCTGACGGTGAACGCGGGACAATTCGTCACCGTCGTCGGCCCGAACGGTGCGGGTAAAACCACGTTGTTCAAAACCATCTCCGGCGTCGTGCGGCCGTCTTCGGGGACGATTCGTTTCATGGGTAACGATCTGCTGGCGATGTCCGCCGCGCAACGCGCCCATCTGGGGATCGCGCATGTCCCCGAGGGCCGCCAGGTATTTAAAACCCTGACGGTTCGCGAAAACCTGGAAATGGGCGCCTATCCGCAAACCGGCCGCGCGGCGTGGAGCCGGTCTTTGGATCGGATTCACACCTTGTTTCCGATCCTGTCGGAACGCGCGCAACAACTCGCGGGCACGCTGTCGGGTGGCGAGCAACAGATGGTCGCCATTGGCCGGGGACTGGCTTGCGCGCCCAAATTATTGATGCTGGATGAACCCTCGATGGGGCTCGCGCCCGCCGTGACCGACACGATCTTCGAGCGCGTCGCGCAAATCCATAAGGACGGCGTCACCGTTCTGTTGGTGGAACAACGTGTCGCCGAGGCGTTGGAATTGTCGGATAACGGTTACGTCCTTGAGACCGGACATATCGTCCTTGAAGGTCCGTATCGAACCCTGATGGCCGACGACCGGGTTCGCAAATCCTATCTCGGCCTCACCGATGAATAAGGAGACATACACGATGACATCGAACACTTTGGGACGCCGCGGGGCGATCGCGCTGGCCGCCGCCACCGCCGTCACGACGCGGACAGCCCATGCCGCCGACCCCGCCGAGGTCAAGATCGCCATGATGGTGCCGCTGTCCGGCCCATGGGCGCGTAGCGGTCTGCTGGAGCAGATGGGTGCCCGCATGGCCATCGACGACGTCAACGCCGCCGGCGGCATCAAGGCGTTGGGTGGCGCCAAGATGAAACTGGTGGAATTCGACGCGGGTGATTCCGCCGAAAAAGCCAAGGATGCCGCGCAACGCATGGTCGCGCAGGAACCCGATCTGGCCGGCGGTTTCGGCGCCTGGCTGTCCAGTTTTACCCTCGCGATCACCGAGGTGACCGAGCGGGCGGAGATGCCCTGGCTGACTTTGTCTTATTCCGATCTGATCACGAATCGCGGGTTTAAGAACGTCTTCCAATCCTCGCCAACCGCTGATGCGCAGGCGCAGGAAATCGTGCCGATCATCATGGATCTGGCGACGAAAGCCTCCGGCAAGAAACCCACCAAAATCGCCATTGTCGGCGATAATTCGGCATCGTCGGTCAGCTTCTTGAAACCGATCCGCGAGCATGTGGTGAAAAGTCTTGGTTTGACCATTGTCGCGGACGAGATTTATACTCCACCTTTGGCCGACGCGACGTCGATCGTGCAGAAACTCCGCTCCGGCAAACCGGATTTCGTCCTGTTGCAATCGACCAATGTCGGCGACGACAAATTGCTGGTGGAGAAATTCGCCGAGTTCGGGCTTAACGCCAAGAAGATGCCGCTGATTGGTGGCGGCGGGCATTGGTGCGTGCCTGAACTTGTCAAATTGACCGCGCCGGAAAACCTGGAAGGGCTGATCGTCGCGCTGGCCAACTGGCCGGGCAAGAAAGCCGCCGACATCGCGAAACGTTTCGTCGAGCGGACGAAAGAGCCGTGGTTCGGCCATGATTCGATCTTCGCTTACGCGCACGTCATGATCCTGAAAGAGGCGGTCGAGCGCGCGGGCAGCGCCGATAAGCGCAAGGTCGCCGCCGCGATGCGAGCGATGGACATCACCACCGGACCCGCGGATCTGTTTCCCGACGGCCATATCAGCTATGACGAGAAGGGCCGCCGTAAGGGTGCGAAAATTTGCATCGTGCAATATCGTAACGGCGTGCCGGTGCCGGTGTTCCCCGAATCGATCGCCGTGTCGGAAGCCGCGTGGCCGAAAACCTCATGAACCCATGGGAGGTTTTCGCGATCCGTTACGCGCGTAACGATAACGCGAAACGCTCCACCAACTTCATCGGCGGCGACGCGCATGACGCGCCGATGCCGCTGGATTATTTTGTTTGGGCTATCCGCCAGGGATCCAGGACCATCATTCTGGACACTGGTTTCGATGAAGCCATGGGAAAGAAACGTAACCGCCAGTTCCTCCGTTCCCCCGCCGATGGTCTGAAAGCCATTGGTGTCGCACCGGATCAGGTTGAGGACGTCATCCTTTCGCATCTGCATTACGATCATTGCGGAAATTATGACATGTTCCCGCGCGCCAAATATCACGTGCAGGAAACCGAGATGGCGTATTGCACCGGCAAGTGCATGTGCCATGACGGGTTGCGCGGCCCGTTCGAGGAAGACGACGTCGTCGCCATGGTCCGCAAGGTGTTCGCCCGCCGCGTCGTTTTCCATGACGGCGAGGGCCAGGTCGCGGAAGGCCTGACGGTCCATCATGTCGGCGGCCACAGCAAAGGCCTGCAATTCGCTCGCGTTTTCACCCGCCGCGGCTGGATGGTGCTCGCCTCCGACGCCAGCCATTTTTATGCCAATTTCGAAACCGGACGGGCTTATCCGACGTTACACAGTCACGAAGACACGCTGTGGGGATATGAGAGAATGAAAAATCTCGCGAGCGCGCCGAACGCGATCATTCCGGGCCACGATCCCCTTGTCACCTCTCGTTATCCCGCCGCGGCGCCTGGTCTGGAAGGCATCGCGTTGCGCCTGGACGTGGATCCCATCGCATGAGCGCGGAGGCCGCCGCGTTCCTGCGCGCGCGGCCGCAGCCCGTGCGCATGGTGATTTTCGATTGCGACGGCGTTCTGATCGATAGTGAAGCCTTATGCAACCGGGTGGTCGCCGCCTTCCTGACTGAAGCGGGTTGGCCCATGACAGCAGCGGAATGCGAGCAGCGCTTCATCGGCATGAGTTTTTACGACATGAAGCCGGTGATCGAAGCCCGTCTCGGCCACGATCTGGGCTTCGCGTGGGTCGATCGCCTCGTGATCGCCGTCACCGAAACGATGGCGCGTGAATCCGAACCAATGCCGGGCGCGCGCGCGGCACTTCACGCCGTGTCCGCCATGGGTCGGCCGTGGCGCATCGCCTCAAACTCCTCTCACGCCGAGATGGACGCGAAATTCTCCCGCGCCGGATGGACGGATCTGGTTGCGGGCCGCTTGCACAGTTCAACCGATGTGATCGCGTTGGGAGGTGCTGGCAAACCCGCCCCGGATTTGTTTCTCGCGACCGCGGCGGCGGAAAACATCAGCCCAGAGCATTGTTTGGTGATCGAGGATTCCGTCCACGGCGCGACCGCCGCGCGCGATGCCGGCATGGCGTGCCTCGCTTTGGTGCCGCGCGGCGATGGCGGCCCATTGCGCGCGACGGGCGCGATCCCCTTCCGCTCCATGCGCGACTTACCGGATTTGCTCAAACCATGTTGATCGCGCTGTATCCCTGGATCAAATCCTTCCACGTCATTTCCATGGTCGCGTGGATGGCGGGATTGTTCTATTTGCCGCGTCTATATGTTTATCATTGCGATACCAATCCGGGATCGACGGACAGCGAGCGTTTCAAGGTCATGGAACGCCGTCTGATGAAACAGATCACCAACCCCGCGATGATCGCCACGTTC
>JAYVXQ010000322.1:0-4377 GCA_043785025.1 Acetobacteraceae bacterium | reverse complement strand
CTGACGGTTGGGTTGAACACCGGGTCGGCGGGGGCGAAGTCGGGGACGGCTTCTATCACGCTGGTGTCCGATGGGCTTGGCGTCGACGGGCTGGGGACGACGGCGTTGTCGGGCCAGACGGTCAATGTGACCGGCAGTGTATTCCGGCTGGCGGCGGCCAGTGCCCATCTGCCCGAGCCGGTTGCGTTCGGCAATCGTCATGTTGGCGATGTCGTCAGTCAGGCGATCTCGCTTGGCAATACCGCGGCGGCGGATGGGTTTTCGGAGAAACTGAATGCCTCCCTTGGCGGGGCGACGGCGGGGGTGACGGCTTCGGGCGCGTTCTCGGGGTTGGCGGCGGGTGGTGTTGATACGACCAGTCTAACGGTCGGGTTGAACACCGGGTCGGCGGGGGCGAAGTCGGGAACGGCGGCGATCACGCTGGTGTCCGATGGTGCTGGGATTGACGCTTTGGGGACGACGGCGCTGTCGGGACAGACGGTGAATGTCAGCGGAAGCGTGTTCCGCCTGGCGGCTTCGGGTGCGCATACGCCCGAGCCGGTTGCGTTCGGCATCGTTCATGTCGGGGATGTCGTGAGCCAGGCGATCTCGGTCGGGAACACGGCGGTCGCGGATGGATTTTCCGAGCGGTTGAACGCCTCGATCGCAGGTGCCACGGCGGGGATCACCGCCTCCGGGTCGTTTACCGGGCTTGCGGCGGGGGGCACGAACGCAGTGGGCCTGACGGTTGGGTTGAACACCGCGACCGCGGGGGTGAAGTCGGGGACGGCGACGATCACGCTGGTGTCGGATGGGACCGGTGTGGACGGGCTCGGGACCTCGGCGTTGGGCGCGCAGACGGTGAATGTGGGGGGAACCGTCAATAATTTCGCGGTGGCGGCGTTCCAGGAACTGGCCGGCGGCGGCGTGTTCAGCCAGAGCGGGGTGAACTACACGCTGGCTCTGGGGTTTGTGCAGATCGGTGGGGCGCCGGTGTCGATCAGCCTGGCGGCGATCAACGCGGCCTCGGCTTTGGCGGATTTGCTGGATGGGGATTTCCTGACCTCGGGCGACGCGCCTTTCTCGATCAGCGGATTTGGCGCGTTCACGAATTTGGCCGCGGGTCAGGGGGACAACGCGTTGTCGGTGACTTTGTCGACGAGCCAGCGGGGCGTGTTCAGCGAAACGATCACGCTGCATCCGACCGGCCATAACGCCGGCGGATTCTCAGGCGCGCTGGCGACGGAGACGCTGACGATCACCGCCAATGTCGCCTGTTTCGCCGCCGGCACGCGGATCGCGGTGCCCAACGGGCAATGTCTGGTCGAGGATCTGCGCGCGGGCGATATTCTGACCATGGCGGATGGGCGGGAACGGCCGGTGCGCTGGATCGGGTTCCGGCATTTGGATCTGACGCGCCATGCCTCGCCCGAGGACGCGGTGCCCATCGTCATTCAGGCGGGCGCGCTGGCCCCTGGGCTGCCGTCGCGGGATTTGCGCGTCTCGCCCGAGCACGCGGTGTTCCTGTGCGGCGGGCTGGTGCCCGCGCGGATGCTGGTCAATGGCGTGAGTATCACGCGCGACATCGGCTGCCGCGCGGTCACGTATTATCACGTCGAGCTGGACACGCATGACATTCTGCTGGCCGAGGACGCGCCCGCCGAGAGTTATTTGGATACCGGCAATCGCGACATGTTTGAGAACGCGGATTTGCCGATCCTGCTGCATCCGCGCTTCGCCGACGGCGAAACCGGCCGTCTGGGGCGGTCATGCGCGCCGATGCTGGACGATCCCGCCGACGCCGAGGTGATCTGGCGCGATCTGCTGGCGTGGTCGGTTATCGCGGGATTTCCGCCGGTTCCTGGTCTCGATACCGGATGGGATCCGGAGGTTGTGTTGATGAGCGGCGATCGTGTGACGGCGCCCGATTCGGTGGTGAACGGGGTTTATTCGTTCCGGCTGCCGGCGGGATCGGCGCCGGTGCGGTTGCGGTCCCGCGTGGTGTCGCCCGCGGCGTTGCGGCCCTGGGTCGCGGATCGGCGGGGGCTCGGCGTGTCGGTGCGGCGGATCGTGGTGCGGTGCGGTGATGTCGTGGAAACGATCGCCGCCGATCATCCGGGGTTGACCGAGGGGTGGTGGCCCATGGAGCAAGATGGCGCGGCCACCTGGCGCTGGTCGAGCGGCGACGCGCTGCTGCCGATCGGGCCGCATCGGGCGATGGTGATCGAGGTGGAAACGGCGGGAGAGATCGAGGCGGTGCTGGCGGCCTGATACCAACGGCCGTTGGTATCCGTCCTGGTTTCGCGCGCATGGTTTCCAGCGTGCGTTTCAGTCCGTCGGATAATGTTTCGTACGCGAGATATTGATTGGCGAACAAGGTATCTCCGCCAAAGGGCGGGACGTCGATGGCGTGGAGTATGGCGCCCAGAGGTGGTTCGGTGACCATGGTGGTGTCGGTGTGCCAGTCCTCGCCGACGATTTTCGTGTCGCCGGGTTCGCGCCGGATATGCGGGATTTCCGGATCGGCGCTCACGCCTTTATAGCCGGGGTGGATGAAGGTCGTCCCGAAGCTCCGGGTGAAGGCCTTGTGTTATTCGATGTCGAGGGTCTGGCCGCGGAAGAAGATCACGCCGTGATCCAGCAGCGCCTGGCGGATTTCAACGATGACGGCATCGTCGAGGTCCTTCGCCACATCGACGCCGGCGATGGGCGTGATGTCGATATGGATATTTCGCATGGGCTGATCCTCCGGGGATAAGGGTGTGCGTCTCGATGGTTGATATGTGATGAATGGCCGTCATTCATTCCCGAAGCAAAACCACCGGGATCCAAGGGCTATCGTCCTTGGCGGAGGTCCAGGAGGCGGAGCCTCTTGGTCTGTTCCGTCCGTTGACTTAACGGGAAGCGGCTTTCATCATTTAGCGGCAACCTCGGATCACAAGTCATGAGATTATCAGACGCGGCGTGGCACGCGCTGATCTCCGCGGTTCAGGGCTCCGGCCGGAAAGCGGCGCTCGCGATCACCGGCGGCGGGAGTGGGGCGATCGGCGAGTTGTTGCGCGTTCCCGGAGGATCGCGGCTGTTGATCGAGGCTCAGGTGCCCTATGACACCGCGGCGCTCGCGGCGTTTCTGGGCTTTGAGCCGGCTCAGGCGTCGAGTGCCGAGACCGCGATCGCGATGGCGCGCGGCGCATGGGCGCGCGCGTCGCGGTTGGTTGGCGCGGAGACCGATCTGATTGGCCTTGGTGCCACGGCCGCTTTGGTCAGCGATCGGCCGCGCAAAGGTGAGCACAGGTTTCACATCGCCTATGCCAATGGCGGCGGCGCGGCACATTGCACCGGCGTGTTGGCGAAGGGACGGCGGGATCGCGCCGGTGAGGAAGATTTGGTGTCCCGCGCGATCGTGCTGTGGCTGGCGCGTGGCTGCGGGACGCGAGCGCCGTCGCCGCGGGAGTTGATGGACCCGGACGAACGTTTCGAGGAGACCGGCGTCACGGCTGACGATCCGATCGATCGGCTGCTGTCGGGCGCGCTGGATCGCGTCACCGCGCAACCGGATGGGCAGTTGATCCTGGCGGCGGCGTCGCCCGCGATGCTGTTTCCCGGCTCGTTCAATCCGATCCACGCGGGCCATGTGTCGCTGGCAAGGGCCGCCGAGGCGCTGCGTCAAGAGGCTTTGGCGTTTGAGATCTCGATCACCAATGTCGACAAGCCGCCGCTCGCGGGCGGGACCATCCGGCACCGGCTGACGCAATTCGCGTGGAAGGCGCCGGTCGAGCTGACGCGCGCGCCGACGTTTCTCGAGAAGTCTCGCTTATTTCCGGGTGCGACGTTCGTGATCGGGGCGGACACGGCGGAGCGGCTGGTGGCGCCGAAATATTACGGTGACGACGAGGATCGCATGCACCGCGCGCTGGAGGAGATGGCGAATTCCGGGACCAGTTTTTTGGTAGCGGTGCGTATCGACGCCGCGGCGCGGGTGCGGGTGCTCAGCGATATTCTGGTGCCGCGGAGATATGCTGAGCTGTTCAGCGAAATCCCCGAGCACCGATTCCGATTCGATCTGTCATCGTCCGAGATTCGCGCCCGGGGTTAGACCATGATCGGTTCACGTTGACCCGATCATGGTCTGAATTTCGCTGTGACGAGGGCGATTCACGTTTGAGGTTGAAGTCAACCTCAAACGATCGCGCTCTAGAGCGGTTTCCGATCGCGTTGGCTCACGGAACCCTCTCTACAACTTTGTTTTGGCGAGCATCTTTATCCGCTCATATGTAGCCACCTGATCGGATAATGCTCTAGAGCGGTATCCGTTCGCGTTGGCTCACGGATACCGCTCTACTTCTTTGTTTTGGCGAGCATTTTCATCCGCCCAGGTTTGTCAACCTGATCGGATAA
>JAYVXQ010000321.1:0-4382 GCA_043785025.1 Acetobacteraceae bacterium | reverse complement strand
TGCGCTCCCATCGCGTGATCCCTGGACAACCCGTGATCATCGCCGGCAACGGCCCGCTCAACTTTCAGGTCGCCGCCGAACTGATCCGCGCCGGAGGGCGCGTCGCCGCGGTGATCGAGGCCGCGCCTAGACCCTCCCTGGGCGCGCTGATGGCCATGGCCGCGACGTCGCCCAGACTCGCCTGGGATGGCGCGTCCATTCTGGCCCAACTGCATCGCGCGGGCGTGCCCGTCCTGTGGAACACACGCCCGATCGAAATCCTCGGCACGAACGCCGTCGAGGCACTGCGCACCAGCAACGGGCAAACCATCGCGGCCGGTATCGTCGCCCTCAACCATGGTTTTCAAGGGGAAACCGGCCTCGCCCGCCTGTTGGGCGTGACCCATATCGTCGCCAATGGCCGGCTGGAAACCCAGACCGAACCCGACGGCGCCACCAACATCGCCAACGTCTTCGTCGCGGGCGACGGAGCCCGCATGGGCGGCGCCGTCATCGCCCAACATCGCGGCCACGCCGCTGGTCTGGCCGCCGCCGGCCGCCTTGCACCCCTCGTTGCGTTACACCGCGCCGAACGCTTCCAATCCGCCCTCTGGCGCGCCTTCGCCGCCCAACCGCCCAACGCGCGGGACCTTCTGGGCACCACTGTCATCTGCCGCTGCGAGGAGGTCACGGCCACCACAATTCGCGACGCCGGAGACACGTCGTCGTCCAGCCTGAAACGCGCCACCCGCGCGGGCATGGGCCCCTGCTCGGGCCGGTTCTGCGCCCTGGCGATCGGCCAGATGCGCGGCGCCAGCACGGAGAAAGATTTCGCCGCCCCGCGCGTTCCGATCCGCCCAATCCTCGCGGGTCATTTGCTCGCCGATCACCCGGAACCGCGCGATGCCGTCCTGACCCATCCGCTTGCGACCCAATGGACCACCAGCGTGACACCGTCACGACAACCTGAGAGCGCCGAGATCGTCATTATCGGCGGCGGTATTATCGGCCTCGCCACCGCTTTGTACTTGGCGCGGGACGGCGCCGACGTCCTCGTGCTGGACCGCGGCGAGCCCGGCATGCAGGCCAGCACCGCCAACGCCGGCAGTCTGCACATCCAACTCGTCCCCTATGTCTACGCAGCCGGCGGAGGTGGGCCCATGGCCGACGCCCTGCCCCTCGGTCCCGCCAGCGTCGCGCTGTGGCGGGACCTTGCGCGCGACGCCAACGAGGATCTCGGCCTGCGCGAGGAAGGCGGTTTGATCCTGGCGGAAACCGATGCCGAGCTTGACTTGCTGCGCGCCAAATCCGCCTTTGAACGCTCCCGCGGGATTTATGCCGAGGTGATCGGGCCATTGGATCTCCGCCGTCTTGCCCCGAATCTGGATGGCGCGTTCGCCGGCGCCGCCTTCTGTCCGTCCGAGGGGCAAGGCGACCCGCTGCGCGGCACGATGGCGCTGCTGAGCCTGGCCCAACGCGCCGGTGCTCGCGTGGCGGCGGGCCAGGAGGTCACCGCGCTGACCCGCGACGGCGCGTTCTGGCGCGTGTGCACCCAGGACGGCGAGATCCGCGCGCGCCATGTCATCAACGCGGCCGGAGCCCAGGCCGCGCGCATCGGGGGGCTGGCGGGGGTGAGCATCCCGATGCACGCCTTGATCCAACAGGTGATCGCGACCGAGGCGGCGCCGCCGATGCTGCGCCAACTCGTCGCATGGACCGGCCGCCATTTGTCGCTGAAACAGGGCAACGCGGGACATATTCTGGTTGGCGGCGGCTGGCCTGGCGATCAGGATGCGACGGGCGCCGCGCGCGTCCGCCGGGAAAGTGTCGAGGGCAATCTGGCGCTCGCCTGCCGCGCTTTGCCGCCGTTACGTGGGGTGCACGTGTTACGCGCCTGGACCGGCCTCGCCCCGCATTTGGATCGCGCGCCCCTCATATCCGCCACACCCGGATATCCTGGGCTTTGGCATGGCGTGACCGGGAATGGATACACATTAGGCCCAGTGGTCGGGCGGATGCTGGCGGAGGCGGTGCGCGGGCGGGGGACGTTGCCGGAGAGTTTTGCGCTGTGAAGGGCTGTATCTTTCATGCGTGGCATTGGGTGGGGAATTGCGTTGGAGTTTTTTTGCGGCTGGACTGGAAACGAAGTGGCGCTGGTTTACTCGGGCGCCGGGATGGGCGGCTCAGAGGGCGTCACCGAAAAATGATGTTGAGCGATCCGCCAACCGTCCGGTCGATGCGCTAAAACGAGAGTCGAACGCAACACAGTGCTCGAACCGCCGCCACCCGTGAGTTCGAACCCGAAGCGCGCGTATCCCTGAGCGATGTAGATACCGTCAGCCAATTTTTTTACGACTTGATCAACCAGTGAGAGACGAGCGCCCGTGAGCGTGCCTACATAGGACGCAAAATAGGCGCGCACCGCTGTCCGCCCCACCGCATGGCCGGGACGCCCGCCATAAAATAATGCGTCCTCAGTATAAAGTGCGGCGAGGCTTTCAGCGTTCCACTGTCGCGCCGCCGCGTTCCAGTCGCGTTCCACGATCCGTAGAGCGGTCTCACCCTCCGACAGGTCTGGTATATCGGTCATCATCGTTCCTTTTCGCTGCATCGCGGTGTTATAATGCCAGCGTGTTTTGACGAAACGCGCGCTGAACCGCAAACGTTTCAAATATGCGGCCTCCCGTCAAATCGCCACACGAACCGGCTTTAAGTCCGAAACGCGGCGTTTGATTGTCGCGTATATTTGCATTCAGAGGTGTCGTATGACCGGGATCATCCATCCCTTTTACGAGTCGCATCGCGGCGCGATGGAGGCCGCAATGCGCCATCGCCTCGACCTCGCTGAGACGATGTTACGCGAGCGCGCGCATCTGTCCGATGTCGATGCGATCAGGCACGAGGTGATGGACGAATTCGAAATCGTGCTCACCCAAATGTCCTATGTTGGCGGCGCGGCCAGTCGCATGAGTGATTTCTTCATGCGCCTCATGGGTTTCATGGCCATCAGCCGGGTGCTGCGGCGGCATGGCGTGAAGCTGTCCATGATTGGAGAAATCGAGCGAGACACCTTAAAGGCGCAATTGCTCACCGTGCCCGAAGCGGAACGTCTCGCCTCGGGGCGTCAATTCCTGTCGTTGGAGAATCAGATTTTGCTGCGCGAGCAGGCTTCAAAAAGTCACGATCAAGATTTTTCCGAAGATTTTGTCTACGATTTCATTGATCCTGGTCCGGGTGACACCTTTGAATTCGGCGTCAACTACAAAGCGTGCGGGTTTTGTAAGTTCGCGGCTCAGCATGGCGATAAAGAAATCCTGCCGAATATTTGCGGGCTTGATTTCGATGCCTATGCCACGCGAGGCATCCTCCTGGAACGGACACAAACGCTGGCTGGCGGCGCGAGCCATTGCGATTTTCGATTTTCGCGGCTCCCGTCGGACCAGGTAGTGGATTCATGAGCAGAGCACCAGAGTCGGATCGCCGTCAGGCTGAGCATGCCCAGGGTGTTGGCCGCGAGCGACTCGTAACGGATGGCGATCCTTCGGAAATGCTTCATGCGGCGGCAGAACCGGCGCAATAAACGGTGCGGCTGAAGCACTGCTTCCAGTTGCATTTAACCGGGATGTTCGGTGTCGCGCCACGGGCCTCGGTCATGGCGCATAACGAACCCAATACGCGGCGACTCGCTTGGGCCGGAACGGCGGTTACGCGGAATCACATTGCTTATTATCGCACCTAGTGTTACAATATGTGCTGGAATTGGTCTATTGGCCTCGGATCGGAGACATGTGCGGGTTCTCAAAAATAAGGCGTTCGCGCGATTTGCTCGCAAGGCGCGCCTCCCGGATGCCGTTCTGTGCGAAGCGGTCAGCAACGCCACACGCGGCCTGGTTGATGCCGACCTGGGCGGCGGGGTCATCAAGCAGCGCATCGCGCGGTCCGGCGGCGGAAAATCGGGCGGTTTCCGCACGATCATCCTGTTTCGGGCCGGGACGCGGGCGTTTTTCGTTACGGCTTCGCCAAAACGAGCGGGATAACATTGATGCCGCTGAACTGGCCGCTTTTAAACTGCTGGCCACGCAGTTACTGGCCTACGACGACGTGGCGCTCGCGAAGGTAATCGCCGCCGGAACATTGATGGAGATTAAGTGCGATGACCAAACAATATCGAAGCCCAGTCATGGCCTCGATCCATGAAACGGCGGAGGGACTGCACGCGGCTGGCGTAATGGACAAGCAGACCATGCGTCAATTCGATGAGGCGTGCCTGACGCCCGTGCGCCCGCTGAGCGCGGCGGAAATTCGCGCGCTGCGTGAGCGGGAGGGGGCAAGCCAGGCTGTATTCGCCCGCTATTTGAACGTCACCACGGGTCTGGTCAGTCAGTGGGAGCGCGGCGAGAAGC
>JAYVXQ010000320.1:0-4404 GCA_043785025.1 Acetobacteraceae bacterium | reverse complement strand
AATGATGATGCAGGGGCGCCATGAGGAAGACGCGATTGCCGGTGCGCTTGTACCAGAACACCTGGACGATCACGCTCACCGTTTCGACAACGAACAGGCCGCCGACGATGCACAATACGATCTCGTGCTTGGTCGCGACGGCCACCGCGCCAAGCGCTCCGCCGATCGACAGGCTGCCGATGTCGCCCATGAAAACGGCGGCGGGCGGGGCATTGTACCACAGAAACCCCATCCCCGCGCCGATCAACGCCGAGCAAAACACCGCCAGCTCACCCGCGCCCGCGACGGGGTGCAGTTGCAAATAATCGGCGAAGACGCGATTGCCAACGAGGTAGGCGATGAAGGCGAACACGCCCGCGGTGATGATCGTCGGCACGATCGCCAGCCCGTCCAGCCCGTCGGTCAGGTTCACCGCGTTGGACGCACCCATCATCACCAGCATGCCGAACACCGGGAAGGCCCAACCGAGTTGCCACACCAAGTCCTTGAACACCGGAAAATACAAAGCCGTGCCAGTGGAATCGCGCGCCAGCCAGGTGAGCCACACCGCGGTGATGAAACCGCCTGCCGCCTGTATCACCAGCTTGATCTTGCCGCTGACGCCCTTGGTGTCGCGTTTGGTGACTTTCAAATAGTCGTCCCAAAAGCCCAACGCGCCATACAGGACGGTGATGAACAGGACAGCCCAGATATAGCCGTTGCGGAGATCGACCCAGAGCAAGGTCGAAATGATCACGGCGAACAGGATCAGCAGGCCGCCCATGGTGGGCGTGCCTTTTTTCTCAATCAGGTGGCGTGCCGGTCCGTCCTCGCGGATCGGCTGGCCCTGGCCTTGCAAGCCGCGCAGCCAGCGGATCACCGGCGGGCCCAGAACGAAACAGACGATCAGTGCGGTGATGCAGGCGCAGGCGGCGCGGAACGTGATGTAGCGCACCAAATTCACGAATGCGAAATGATCCGGGAACATCCGGGTAATATTGAAAATCATCAGGCGGACGCTCCCGGGTGAGTGACCGGCGGTTGTTCTCGTGCATCGAGCGCCGTGACGATGATTTTCATGCGGCTGCCGAGGCTGCCTTTCACCAGGATCGCGTCCCCGGCGTGAACCGACGCGGCGACGAGGGGTGCGAGCGCGGCCGAGTCCGCCGCGTGGCGTCCCCTGATCCCCGCCGGCAACGCGTCGAACAAATTCCGCGCGAGGGGCCCGCAGGTGAACACCAGGTCCGCCGCGCGCAGCACGTCGGCGGCAAGCGCGGCGTGTTCGGCCGGCCCGGAGGCGCCGAGTTCCAGCATATCGCCCAGTACGGCGATGCGGCGGGCGGCGGGTTGCAGACGCAGCACATCGAGCGCGGCGCGCATCGAGGCGCCGTTGGCGTTATAGCTTTCATCCAGCAGCAGCGCCGGACCATCGGGCAGTGCGAGGCGCCGGTGCGCGCCGCGACCGGCCAAGGGCGCGAACCCCTCAAGCGCGTGGATCGCGGCCGCGATATCGAGGCCAAAACCCATGGCGGCGGCCAGCGCGGCCAGCGCGTTCATGGCCATGTGGCGGCCCGGCGCGTTCAGCCGCAGCCGGTGCTCATGGCCATCGATCTCGACGACCAGGGAGGAAAACGCGGCCTCGGCGTCCAGCGTCACCAGCCGCGCCATGGCGCCGGCGGCGGCGCCGAAGGTGACAATGTCATGCCCATCGGCGTGCTGTTTCAGCCGGGAGAACCAGGGCGAATCAATCGGCAGGATGACCACGCCGTGGGGATCGAGGCCCGCGATGATCGCGGCTTTTTCATCGGCGATCGCCTCCATCCCGCCCATGTTGCCGATATGGGCGGCGGCGATGGTGGTGATGACAGCGGCGTTCGGGCGGGCCAAATGCGACAAGGGGGCGATCTCGCCCGGATGGTTCATGCCGATTTCAGACACGCAGAACGCGGCGGTGGGCCGCAGGCGCGCGAGGGTCAGCGGCACGCCCCAGTGGTTGTTATAGGACGCGACGGCGGCATGAGTGGGGCCGAACGCGGCCAGCATCTGGCGCAGCATTTCCTTGGTGGTGGTCTTGCCGACGCTGCCGGTGACCGCGACCAGGCGGCCGGTGAAGCGCGCGCGAGCGAAGGCGCCCAACCGGGTCAGACCCGCGATTGTGTCATCGACATCCAGGCGATGCTCCGGCGCGGTCAGGCCGGACCGATGGACCATCACGCCAGACGCGCCAGCGGCGATCGCGGCGGCGAGGTGATCGTGGCCATCGCCGGTGTCGCCGGCCAGCGCGATGAACAGGTCGCCCGGTTGGACGGTTCTGGTGTCGATCGAGACGCCGGACGCCATGAACGGGGTCGCGAACGCACCGCAAGTCGCCTCCAGCAGATCCGCTTCGTTCCATAACGCGGTCATGGCATGACCCCCGCCAATTCGCGGATCACGGCGGCGTCATCGAAGGGATGCGCGACGTCGCCGACCGTTTGACCTTGTTCATGGCCCTTTCCGGCGACCACCAGCACGTCCCCGGCGGACAGATCGTTCAGCGCGGCGGCGATGGCGGCGCGGCGATCGCCGATCTGGCGCGCGCCGGGACAACCGGCCAGCACGGCGGCGCGGATGGCGGAGGCGGCCTCATGCCGGGGATTGTCGTCGGTGACGATGATCCGGTCGGCGTGTCGCGCGGCGGCCTGACCCATCAGCGGTCGCTTGCCGCGATCGCGATCACCCCCGGCGCCAAGCACGATATGCAGGCGGCCCGTCGTGTGCGGACGCAAGGCGGTCAGCAGACGCTCCAGCGCGTCAGGCGTGTGGGCGTAATCGACATAAGCCGCGACGCCGTTGGGCAAATGCGCGGCGAGTTCCATGCGGCCGCGCACCCCGGTCAAACGCGGCACCAGATCCAAAGGCGCCGCGACCCCGGTGACCATAGCCAGGCCCGCGGCGAGCAGGACGTTATCCGCCTGAAACCGGCCGGGCAGGTTCAGACGCACGGCCCGGCGGGCACCGCCGGCCTCCAGCGTCAGGTCCTGGCCATCGGGGCGCGGTTCGGCGGCGATCAGGCGCAGCATCGTCCCGTTCATCCCCACGGTGTGGAACGACAGGCGGCGGGCGATGGCGATGCCGCGCAGCGCCTCCAGAGTCACGGGGTCCATGTCGGCATGGGCTACGAAGGGACCGCGGGCGGGCAGCAGCGCCCCGGCGAGGCGCAATTTCGCGGCGCGGTAGGCGGCCATGTTGAGGTGATAATCCAGATGGTCGCGGGTCAGGTTGGTGAAGCCGGCCGCCGCCAGCCGCACCCCGTCCAGGCGGAATTGATCGAGGCCGTGTGACGACGCCTCCATCGCCACGTGCTGGATCCCCGCCTTGGCCAGCGCGGCCAGCGTCTCGGCCAGCGTCACCGGGTCCGGCGTGGTCAGTCCGGGCCCGGGCGGGAACCCGTCGGTGATCAGGCCCAGAGTGCCGATACTGGCGGAAGGCGTGCCGTTGAGGGCCCAAAGCTGGCGCAGGAATTCGGCGGTGCTGGTCTTGCCGTTGGTGCCGGTGATCGCGGCGATGGTGGTCGGGCGGGCGCCCGCGAGGACGGCGGCGATCAACGCGAGCAGCCGGCGGGGCTCGGGGTCGGTGAGGAAGGGGCGCGGTTGCACGCCGGGCGGCCAATGCGTGCCGGATTGCGCCAGGATGGCGGAGGCGCCACGGCGGACGGCGTCGGGGATGAAGTCGCGGCCATCGACGACCACGCCCTGGATCGCGACGAACAAATCGCCGGGCCGCACCTGACGGCTGTCCGCCGTGATCCGGTCGATGTCGAGGCCGGCGGCGGCCTTGGGCGGCGGACGTGACATCACCGGCCCAGGATGGGCCATGATCTGACGGAAGATGTCAGCGAGCAGCAACGGATGCCCCTGTTAAAGGGGCCTGGGTTTTGTTCATCAGATCGGGTTGCGGCCGTCCCTCTCGCAAGGCGGGGGCTGGGAAGGCGGGGGCTGGGAAGGCGGGGGCCGGGAGACGAGCGGGCACGATGGTCGCCGGTTTCGGGCTTAACACGGTGGGCGGCTCGGCGACGCGGATCGGGCCCAACGTCATGCCGCGCGGCGGCTGCATCGGGATCGCCAGCGCCTGTTCGATCGCAAGCGTGTTCTGAATATCCGGCATCAGGCCAAGCACCGGACCGATGCGGGTGATCACCTTGCCGGCGGCGGGTGCCGCGACCTGACCCGCGGTGGAGTATCCGCCCGTGGCCGCCGTGCCATGCGGCTCATCCAGCATCATATAGACGGCGTAGCGCGGCGCCTGCATCGGGAACACGCACATGAACGCCGACACGTTGGCGTGTTTCTTATAGCCGTGGCCGCTGTTTTTCTCCGCCGTGCCGGTTTTCCCGCCGGGGAAAAACCCCGCGACCTCGGCCTTCTTGCCGAACCCGGAGGTGAC
>JAYVXQ010000319.1:0-4408 GCA_043785025.1 Acetobacteraceae bacterium | reverse complement strand
CGCCGGGGAACGCGGCGATGGGCATCAGTTCGATGGCGGTGATGCCAAGGGCGGCGAGTTCGGGCAGTTGTTCGGTGATGCCGGCGAAGCCTCCCACGCGCAGGCCGGTGGCGTGCACGACGCCAGCATCGTCGTCGACCACAACGCCTTCGACTGGCGCCACACCGCGTGGCGAGGCCGCCCATGGCACGAAACCGTCCTTTATGAAATTCACCCGGGCGCTGTGGGAGGCTTCGCCGGCATCACCGAACAACTGCCCGAACTCGCCGCCCTTGGCATCACCGCCATCGAACTGATGCCCATCGCCGCGTTCCCCGGCGCCCGCAATTGGGGTTACGACGGCGTTCTTCTGTATGCCCCGGCCAGCGAATACGGCACGCCCAAGGACCTGAAACTCCTCATCGACACCGCCCATGGCCTGAACCTGATGGTTATGCTCGACGTCGTCTATAATCATTTCGGACCCGAGGGCAATTATCTCGGCGCCTACGCCAGGGACTTCTACCGCGACGACATCACCACCCCCTGGGGCGACGCGCTCGACGTCCGTTCCCCCATCGTGCGGAAATTCTTCATCGAGAACGCCATCCACTGGCTGACCGATTACCGCTTCGACGGCCTCCGCCTCGACGCCGTCCACGCCATCAATGACGAAAGCTTCCTCCGCGACCTCGCGCGTCAGGCCCGCGCCGCGACCCCAGGCCGCCACATCCACCTCGTCCTGGAAAACGACGAGCAGAACGCCGCCCTCCTCAACGCCGAAACCTACGACGCGCAATGGTCCGACGACTGGCACCACTGCCTGCACGTCCTGCTGACCGGAGAGGTCGAAAACTACTATCGCGACTATGCCGACGGCACCGCCGCCCGCCTCGCCCACTGCCTCGCCGAGGGCTTCGACTACCAGGGCCAACCTTCGATGCATCGCAAAGGACACCCGCGTGGCACGCCCAGTGGCCACCTGCCGCCGACCCGGTTCATCCACTTCCTGCAAAACCACGACCACATCGGCAATCGCGCGTTCGGGGAACGTCTGACCGCGATCGCCAGCCCAGATGCCGTGCGCGCCGCCACGGTGCTGCTGCTGCTGTCCCCCCACATTCCCATGCTCTTCATGGGCCAGGAATGGGCCGCGACCGCCCCGTTCCCGTTCTTCACCGGCTTCGAGGGCGAGCTCGCCTCCGCCGTCCGCGACGGCCGCCGCCGCGAATTCGCCGGGTTCGCCGCCTTCGCCGATCCGGCCCGTCGCGACACGATCCCCGATCCCAACCACCCCGCCACCTTCGCCGCCAGCACGCCGCGCCGTGACGAGCGCCTCGACCCGCCCCACGCCGCCTGGCTGGCCCTGCACCGCGACCTGCTGGCGATCCGCGCGTCTCAGATCGTGCCGCGCCTCCCCGGCACCACGACGATCTCCGCCGCTGCCCTGGACACCGCCGCCGTCATCGCCCGTTGGCGCATGGGCGACGGCGCCGAACTCACCATCGCCGCCAATGTCGGCCGCAACCCTTGCCCCTGCCCGAGGCTGGAAGGCGAAACCCTGTTCGCTCTCAACGGCGCCGGGGAAGCGACCCTGCCCGCCCAAAGCGCCATCGCCACGTTGAAACCCGCCACATGACCGCGCCCGCAATCCAACACGCGACCGCGCCCGCTATCCCACGCGCGACCGCGCGGCTCCAACTCCACCACAAATTCACCCTGGATGACGCCGCCGCCGCCGTGCCCTATCTCGCCGCCCTCGGCATCAGCCACGTCTACACCTCGCCCTTGTTGACCGCCCGTCCCGGCTCGATGCACGGCTACGACATCGTCGACCACGCCGCCATCAACCCCGAACTCGGCGGCGAACCCGCCCTCCGCCGCCTCGTCACCATCCTCCGAGCGCATGAAATGGGCCTGATCGTCGACATCGTCCCTAACCACATGGGAGTCGGCGGCGCCGACAACGCCTGGTGGCTCGACGTGCTGGAATGGGGCCGCGCCAGCCCCTACGCCCGCTTCTTCGACATCGATTGGGATCCGCCCGACCCGCTGCTGCGCGACCGCGTGCTGTCCCCCTTCCTCGGCGCCCCCTACGGACAATGCCTCCAGGCCGGCGACATCCAACTCCGCTTCGATCCCGCCACCGGAGGCCTCGCCGCCATCTACCACGAGCACGTCTACCCCATCACCCCGCGTGACTACCCGCGCGTGTTCCCCAACCTCCCATCCCACCCGCCATCCGCCGATCCCCGCATTGCCGCCGCCGCCATGAAATCCGCCCTCGCCAAACAGGCCGAAACGCCCGCCGGAGCCGCCGCCATCGCCACCGCCCTCACCCGCTTCGACCAGGCCACCGAGGCAGGACAACGCCATCTGCACGACCTGCTGGAGCGTCAGCATTACCGCATGGTCTGGTGGCGCGCCGCCGCCGATGAAATCAACTGGCGCCGCTTCTTCGACGTCAACGCCCTCGCCGGCCTCCGCGCCGAACTCCCCCCCGTCTTCGAAGCCACCCATCAACTCATCTTGCGCCTCTACGCCGAGGGCCTGATCGACGGCCTGCGCATCGATCACGTCGACGGCCTCGCCGACCCCCGCGCCTATTGCCGAAAGCTCCGCCGCCGCATGGAAACCGCCGCCGAACAGCGGCCCCCCGATGCACCCCCAGGCCCAGTTTATATCGTTGTCGAAAAGATCCTGGCCGCGCATGAACGACTGTCCCCGGAATGGATGACCGACGGCACCACCGGCTACGACTTCATGAATCAGGTCGCCCTGCTGCTGCACGACCCCAAGGGCGAGGCCCCGTTGACCGATCTCTGGACCGAAATGTCCGGCAACCCGAACAGCTACGAAACCGAGGAACGCCTCGCCCGCCGCGTCGTCCTCCGCGACGCCCTCGCCAGCGAGCTGAACGCCACCGCCGCCGCCATGCACCGCGTCGCCCGCCGCGACCTCACCACCCGCGATTACACCCTGACCGCGATCCGCCGCGCACTGACCGAGATCCTCGTCCACTTCCCGGTCTACCGCCTCTACGCCGGTCTCGCCGGACGCCCCCGCACCGACGATCAGGTCCTCGCATGGGCTGTCGCCGGAGCCCGCCGCGCCATGCGCTCCGCCGAACAGGAATTGCTCGACGTCATCGGCGGCTGGTTGGGCGCCGAACCCCCTTCCTCCGTCCCGCCCGGACCCCGCCGCCGTGAACGCCTGCGCGCCATCGTCCGGTTTGAGCAACTGTCATCCCCCGTCGCCGCCAAATCGATGGAAGACACCGCCTTCTACCGTTACGGGAGATTACTGTCGCGCAACGAGGTCGGCGCCAACCCAGCCCAATTCGCCCGCCCCATCACCGCCTTCCACGCCGCCTGCGCCGATCGCGCGAAATTCCATCCCCACGCCATGCTCGCCACCGCCACCCACGACCACAAGCGCGGCGAGGATTTACGGGTTCGCCTCGCCGTGCTCAGCGAAATTCCCGACGAGTGGAACGCTTTGGTTCACCGCTGGTCCCGCCTCAACACACCGTTACGAAAAGAGATCGACGGTACTCAGGCCCCGGACGGCGCCGACGAAATGATGCTGTATCAAATGCTGGCCGGCGCCTGGCCCCTCGATCTGCGCGGCGTTGACGCCGACGGCATCCATCGTTTCGCCTCTCGCATCACCTCCTGGCAACAAAAAGCCCTCCGCGAATCAAAACGCCATTCCTCCTGGTCTTCTCCCAACGAACCTTATGAAACCGCTTGCAGGGACTTCGTTTTTCAAATTCTTGATCCCACGCGAGCGTCCCATCTGACCGAGGAAATCGCCGCCTTCGCCAATCATCGCATCGGTCCCCTCGGCGCCATCAACGGCCTGACGCAAACCCTGCTGCGCCTGACCGTCCCCGGCGTGCCCGATCTTTATCAGGGCTGCGACCTGTGGGATCTCAGCATGGTCGATCCCGATAACCGCTCCCCCGTCGATTACGACCGCCGCCGCGCGATGCTCACCCAGGCCGCGACATCGTCATCGCTCGGAACCTGGCGAGACGGCGCCATCAAACAATCCCTGATAGCCCATGCAATGGGCCTTCGCCGCCGCCTCCCCGATCTGTTCGCCGAGGGAAAATACATCCCGCTCTGGGTCGATGGCCCGAAAGCGGATCATGTCGTGGCTTTCGCACGCCAGCACGGCGGCCAGAGGCTCCTCGCCGCCGCCGTCCGCCTGCCCGCCGCTTTGTTGGGCCATCCAGATGAGTTGTCGATGAAAACCGCGCGCTGGGATCGCACGCGTATCATGCTCCCCCGAGGCTGGAACGGCCACACTATGCGCGACGCATTGGGCGGGCCGGACACCCAAACCACCCGCTCGGTCGCCGCCTCCTCGCTGTTCTCATCCCTGCCCGTGGCGCTACGGGTTGTCGGGTGACCACATGTCAAAA
>JAYVXQ010000318.1:0-13783 GCA_043785025.1 Acetobacteraceae bacterium | reverse complement strand
AAAAACTTGTAGCGGCGGGCGAGTGCCGCGCGCAGTTCGAGAAAACCATCCCAGGGGAAGTCGCCGCCAGGCAAGGACGCGCTGGCGGTCCAGGCCGGTTTCAGACCGGGGAATAACGGGGCGAGCCGGTCCATCGCGGCCTCGGCGAGGCGGCGGAACGTGGTGATCTTGCCGCCATACACACTCAACACCGGCGGCGTTCCCGTCAGTTCCAGCACGTAATCCCGGGTGACCGCGCGCGCGGCACTTGCGCCATCGTCGCGCAACGGGCGCACGCCGGCGAAACTCCAGACCACGTCATCGGCGGTGATCGTCCGGCGGAACCAGGCGCTGACGGCGGCGCATAAATACGCGGTTTCGGCGGGGGAGATGGTGACGTGGGAGGGATCGCCGTCGAATTCCTCATCGGTGGTGCCGATCAAGGTGAAATCTTCCTGCCAGGGGATCGCGAAACAGACGCGGCCGTCGCGGTTTTGCAGGATGAAGTTGCGGTCGTCGGCGAACAGGCGTTTGACAACGATGTGGCTGCCTTTCACCAGCCGGACTCGCGCCGGTTCGTTCCGGGCCACGACATCGGTCAGCACCTGTGCGACGAAAGGGCCGGCGGCGTTGACCAGGACGCGCGCGCGGGCCTCGGCGCCATCGCTCAACGACAGGCGCCATAGCCCATCCTCGGGCCGCGCGATGTCGCAGCGCACGCGGGTCCGGATATCGGCGCCGCGGTTGGCGGCGTCGCGCGCGGTCAGCACCACCAGGCGGGAATCATCAACCCAGCAGTCGGAGTATTCGAAGCCGCTGACGATGTCCTCGCGTAATACGATGTCGTCACGAAATCGCAGCGTTCGCGTCGGCGGCAGCAATGTCCGGCCGCCCAGATGGTCGTATAAAAAAAGTCCGGCGCGCAGCATCCATCGCGGCCGCCCGCCCGCGCGGTACGGCATCACGAACCGCAACGGCCAGATGATGTGCGGCGCGGCGCGCAGCAGGATTTCCCGCTCGGTCAACGCTTCCCGCACCAGGCGGAATTCGAAAAACTCCAGATAGCGTAAGCCGCCATGGATCAGCTTGGTGGACGCGGACGATGTCGCGCCGGCGAGGTCGCCTTGTTCCAGCAACAGAACCTTCAGCCCGCGGCCCGCCGCGTCGCGCGCGATGCCCGCGCCGTTGATCCCGCCGCCGATGATCGCGAGATCGAAAATCGCGCTCACGCCGCGGCGAGTTTCCCCAGCAGACGCACGTGGGAACGGATGCCGTGATGGAAGCACCGTTCCTCGAATTTTTCGTTGGGACTGTGGATCTGATCGTCATCGAGACCGAAACCCATCAGCAACGTATCGATCCCGAGCACCTTCTTTAACGAAACAACAACCGGGATCGATCCGCCCGAGCCCATCAGGATCGCTTGTTTGCCATATTCCTCGGTCAAAGCGGCCAGCGCGGCGCGCACCCAGGGTGAATCGGCGTTGACGTCGACCCCGGGGGAGCCGTGGCCGCCTTCGTATGACGCGGTCACGCCCTCGGGCAGGCGTTCGTCGACGAAGCGGCGGAACTGACCCATCACCGCGTCGGGATCCTGGCCTGGCACCAGCCGGAAGGTGATTTTGGCATGGGCTTCCGACGCGATGACGGTTTTGGCGCCCTGGCCAGTATAGCCGCCCCAGATCCCGTTGATGTCGGCGGTGGGCCGCGCCCACAACCGCTCCAGCGCCGAATAGCCGCGTTCGCCACCGGGAACGCTCAGGCCGATATCGCCGAGAAAGGCTTTCTCGCTGAACCCGAGCTGATCCCATTGGGCCCGCTGCGCGTTACTGATCGGTTTGATACCGTCATAAAATCCGGGCAGCCGCACGCGCCCGTCCGCGTCCTGCAACTCACCGACCACCCGGGTCAGCGCGTTGATGGGATTGAGCGCCGAGCCGCCGTACAGGCCGGAATGCAAATCCCGGCTCGCCGCTTTCACCGTCAGTTGCACGTAGACCAGGCCGCGCAGGCTGGTGGTCAGCGCGGGGGTGTCGACGTCCCACATGTTGGTGTCGCTGATCAGCGCGATGTCCGACGCCAGCTCGGCTTTATGGGCGATCAGGAAAGGTTCGAGGTTTTTTGAGCCGACTTCTTCCTCACCCTCGATCAGCACGGTGATTTTCGCGGGGATGCCGCCGCCGGTTTCCTTCCAGGCGCGCAACGCTTCCAGGAACATGGTCAATTGGCCTTTGTCGTCGACCGCGCCCCGCGCGACATAGCGTTTGCCGCGCGGGCCGTCGGTGTATCGCGGCTCGAACGGCGGGGTGGTCCACAGGTCCAATGGGTCGGGCGGCTGCACGTCGTAATGACCATAGAACAGGATATGCGGGCCTTTGTAACCGGGCGGGCCGTCCAGATGACCGAGCACCACGGGGTGACCGGGCGTGGGCTTGATCTCGGAGCGAAAGCCCAGTGCGACGAGGCGGTCATGGACGACCGACGCGGCATGGGCGCAATCGCCGCGATGCGCTTCCTGCGCGCTGATCGAGGGGATGCGCAGCAGGTCGAACAGCGCCTCCCGCGAGCGGTCCAATTGGGCGTCCACATGGGCCAGAACGGTGTCAACGGGGTTCGGCATCTTGGTCTCCGGTGGCGGCGTCTGGGGCCAGTCTGGCGCAAACGCGAGGCGGGCACCACATATCCTGAGCGGTTGGGGGGAGTAAGAAACGGGGTTTCACCCCGGACCCCACCAGAAGGCCCAGGGTCCATTGGGCCTTCTGGACATCCGCCAAGAGCGATAGCCCTTGGATCCCGTGGGTTTTCCTCCCGTGATGAAGAAGGGCCATCCACGACGTATCAACGTCCGAGCAGGCCCTCCTTCATCACGGGAGCAAACGGACAGATCCCAAAGGGCCATGCCCTTTGGCGGGAGGTCCAGGAGGGCGGCGCCCTCCTGGCGGGCTTCTGGGCGGAGCCCAGATTCCTTCCTTGCCCCCATCGCGCGGCATCGTGATCGTGCGGAAACCGCAAGCGTCTGGACCGAATGTTGCGAAGCCCCGGCCATCAACGATGTGGCATCGGAGGCGAAAACGAGGCACGATCGTATTGGAAAAGGGAGTAAGCCGATGGACATGGTCCTCGATCACAGCGCGGTGACGCTGGAATCCCGGTTCGACGACCTCGACCGGCCGGTGCTGCTGACCGGCATCCAGGCCTTGCTGCGACTGCTGTTGGAGCAAAAGCGGCTCGACACGGAAGCGGGCCTGCGCACCGCCGGCTTCGTCTCCGGCTACCGCGGCTCCCCCTTGGCCGGCCTGGATCGCGAGTTATGGGCGCGCAAAAAACTCATGTCCGCGCATGGCATCCGGTTCGAGCCGGGCCTGAACGAGGACCTCGCCGCGACGATGGTGTTGGGCACCCAGGAACTGGACGCGTTTCCCGGCAAGACGGTCGATGGCGTGTTTGGGATGTGGTACGGCAAGGGCCCCGGCGTGGATCGCGCGGGCGACGCGTTCCATTGCGCCAACATGGCGGGCTCCCATCGGCATGGCGGCGTGCTGGCGGTGTCCGGCGACGATCACGGCGCGCATTCCTCGACCTATCCGCATCAGACCGAATACGTGTTCCAGAACGCGTTCATGCCGGTGTTGAACCCCGCTTCGGTGCAGGATGTGCTGGATCTCGGCCTCGCCGGATGGGCATTGTCGCGATACTCCGGGCTCTGGGTGGCGATGAAAACCACCGCCGAGACGATGGAACAGGCGGCGACCGCCATCGTCCATTCCGGATCGCGGTTCGTCACGCCGGATTTCGCCCTCCCGCCGCATGGCCTCAATCTCGATCACCGGCTGCGCTTTCCCGCCGAGCGGGCCGAGCTGGAACGGCGCATGATGGACGAGCGGTTGCCCGCCGCTCTGGCATGGGCGCGGGCGAACCGCATCGACCGGCTGATCAGCGGCGCCGCGGACGCGCCGATCGGGCTGATTACCGTCGGCAAGGCGCATGAAGATGCCATCCACGCGCTGAAATCCATGGGGCTCGACCGGCATCCACAACTCGCGATTTATAAGATCGGCATGACCTGGCCGTTGGAAACCGAGGGCGTAAAGGAGTTCGCCCGCGGCAAACGTTTCATCCTCGTCATCGAGGAAAAGCGCGGCTTCGTCGAAACCCAGATCCGCGACGCGCTGTATCATCTGCCCGCCGATGAGCGGCCGGACATCAGCGGCAAGACCACGCCGCGCGGTGAGAAATTATTGTCTCCGTTGATGGAATTATCGCCTGAGACGGTCGGCGCCGGCCTGACCCGGTTTTTGACCGATGCCGGATTGAACCTGCCGGATCACCCGATGCCGGTGGCGATCGAGCGGCCCTCGACACTGCTGAAACGCGTGCCCGCGTTTTGCGCGGGATGCCCGCATGCGACCTCGACCAAATTGCCCGAGGGCAGCTTCGCCAGTGCCGGCATCGGCTGCCATTTCATGGCGCTGGACGATGGCGATCAGACCCGCACCTTCACCCATATGGGCGGCGAGGGGGTGCCGTTCGTCGGCCTGTCCGCCTTCACCGACGTGAAGCACATGTTCGCCAATATCGGCGATGGCACCTATCAACATTCCGGCATCCTCGCGATCCGCCAGGCGGCGGTGGCCGGGACCCGCATGACCTATAAGCTGCTGTTCAACGACGCGGTGGCGATGACCGGCGGGCAACCGACCGAGGGCGGGCCCACCGTCCCCATGCTGGCCGCGCAAATCGCCGCCGAGGGCATCAAACGCATCGCCATCGTCGCCGATGAGGCGGAGCGGCTGCCTCCCGCGTCGCTGCTGCCGCCGGGTGTCACAACGCATATCCGCGCCGATCTGGACGCGGTGCAGCGGTCGTTGCGCGATTATGAGGGGCCGTCGGTGCTGATTTACGATCAGGTTTGCGCCACGGAAAAACGCCGCCGCCGCAAACGCGGCACGATGGCGCAGGCAACGACGCATGTGATGATCAACCAGTCCGTGTGCGAGAATTGCGGCGATTGCTCAACCCAATCCGGCTGCATCGCGATCGAGCCGGTGGAGACCCCGTTGGGCCGCAAGCGCCAGATCAATACCAGCAGTTGCAACGTCGATCTGTCCTGCCTCAAGGGCTTCTGCCCGAGCTTCGTCACCCTGCCCGGCCCGCCGATCGCGCCCGCCGCGGATGCGTCATGGGAACAGCGGGAGGCGGCACTGGCGGCGGATCTGACATCGCCCGTTCTCCCGTCGATGCCCGTCTGGCGCGGCCTGTTCGCGGGGATCGGCGGCGGCGGCATCGTCACCGCCGGCGCGATCCTGGCGATGGCCGCGCATCTGGAAGGGTTGCACGTCAAAACTCTCGACTTCACCGGCCTCGCGCAGAAGAACGGCGCTGTCGTGGCTCATGTGCAAATCGCCACCGATCCAGACACCCTCGACGTCGTCCGCATTCCCCTGGGCTTGGCTAACGTGATGCTGGCGGCCGATCTCGCGGTCGGCTGCGGTGCCGGTGTGCTTGAGCGGAACGCGCGCGATGCCGTGGTGATCGGCAATCTCGACCTGGCCGCGCCCGCCGATTTCAAACGCGACGCGCTGCTGTCGATCGACGCCGCTTTGCATCGCCGCACCATCGAGAAAGTCACCGATGCCAAAGCCTCCGTCTGGCTGCACGGGGTGCAACTGGCCGAGCGGCTGTTCGGCAACAGCCAGGCGATGAACACGCTGCTTCTGGGCCTCGCGTGGCAGCGCGGCCTGATCCCGGTCAGCGAGGCGTCGATCCTGCGCGCCATCGAACTGAACGGTGCCGCCGTCGCGCTGAACAAGCGCGCGTTCCTGTGGGGCCGGGTGCTGGCGGCCCGTCCTGAGCTGGCGCCGGACATTTTGGGGCATACCGATCCCGAACCGATGTCGTTACCAAACCTGATCGACGCGCGCGCGGATTTCCTGGTGGCGTATCAATCCACGTCCTATGCCGCCCGCTATCGCGCCGTCATCGCCGAAATCCAGGCGCGGGAGACGGCGGTGTCCGGAGCACCCGGCCGACTCACGCGCGCGGCGGCCGAGGGCCTGTTCAAACTGATGGCGTATAAAGACGAATACGAGGTCGCCCGCCTGCATGCCGCCGAACCCTACCCCGACGGCGCGGTGTTCCATATGTCGCCACCGTTGATTACCCGGATCGATCCGCGAACGGGACGGCGCAATAAGGTCGCGATCCCCGGCTGGATCGCCCGTCCCTTGTTCCGCGTGCTGCGTTTGGGAAAATCCGTGCGCGGCACGCCGTTGGATCTGTTCGGCCGGCAGGCGGAACGACAGGCGGAGCGGGCTTTGATCGAACAATATATCGAAGATATGCGCCGCGTGCTGGCCGCGCTGACGCCCGCCACGTTGGAAACCGCGGTCGCCCTCGCGTCCCTCCCGTCGGACATCCGCGGCTTCGGGCCGGTCAAGGACGCCGCGCGGGTGAAAGCCGGGGCGAAACGGTTGGATCTGTTGGCGGCGATGGACGCGCCGCGCACCCTGCCTATGGCGGCGTGATCATGCCCATCCACCACATCAGCCGCCCGCCGGTCTCGATGTCGTAAAAGCGGACAAAGCTCAGGCGCCCGTCCTCGCCGATGCGGAACAGCGACAGCCGCGTCGGAATGACCGAGCCGTTGGCGCGGGTGAACCCCATGATATGGGCGCAGACCATCAACCGTCCGGTCGGATCGATATGAAAAGTCCGGCAATGGATGCCGTTCGTATCCACATGCTGGATCGTACTGGGCTTGCCCGAGGCCGGGTCGATGGCGAACACGGCGATGGTGTTTTCCGCGTCGCTGCTGGCGCGATTGGCGACGTAGACGAAACGTCCGTTGGGGTGGACATGCACCGTGCCGACCACCTGGCGCGCGCGAAGATCGTTGGGGTCGCGCAGCGTGTTCTTTTGAAACGCCGGCGTTGCCGCGACGCGTCCCTGGTCGTGGGTGAACATGGCGATCGCGTTCTGCCGCTCCAGCGAGACATAAATCCACGGTTGGGTAGGATGAAAATCGAGATGCCGGGGGCCGAAGCCGATTCCTCCGTTCGGCGCGACGGACTGTTCATCGCGCAGCACGCCGTTGTTGTTACGGAATATTTTTAACGCGCCCGGCTGTTCCGGTGTGGCGGCCGCCGCGTCGTGACCGCGCGCGGCGAGGATCACGTGCCGATCGCCGGGGAACGGCAGGATCTGATGCGGGAAAATCCCCGGATCGATATCGGCGGGTTGACCGACTTCCTTACCCAAAGTGGCGTCGTCATGGATGCGCCAGACGCCGATGGCCGGGGGGTTGTTGAACGCCACCACCACATGGCGCGACGCGATATCGGTCGCCATGTGGATCGGGCGATGCGGCAATGAGATCGGCGCGCCGTGCGGGCGCAGCGCTCCGGTCGCGGCGTCGATGGCGAAGGCGCTGACATGATGGTTCACCCCCGCCGCCCCCATGCCCGAGGCGCTATCGCTGCTCGCCACATACAGGAACCGGCGCGACGCGTGCGGCCAGACATATTGAATGTTCTCGGACACGCTGACGGTGCCGTTTGCGCGTAACGAGGCCGCCGTCACATCGACATCATAATGCACGAGATCGGCGCCGATACTGACGTAAAGCCGGGTCATGTTTGTCTCCTCCTGGGCGGGCGCCGCCGGGGCGGGACTGGAAACCATTCGGTTGGCCCAGAATCGCCTGATGAGGCACCCTCCCTTGCATCGCGCGAAGCTATCGGGGGAGGGTCGTCCCGGCAACAGCGAGGACAGGAACGCATGGCGTTTAAGGTGCCGGTCGGCCCGCCGCAGATCGCGATCCATCAGGCGCAAACCGTTCTGGTGACGGAGCCGAACGGCGGGATCGCCTGGCCCTCCGACAAGGGGCTGTATCTGATGGATACGCGCCTGATCAGCGCCTGGTCGATCCAATCCAACGGTGAAGCGTGGGATGTGCTGAATGGCGGCGCAATTCGGCACGATATCGCGCGGATTTATTTCACCAACCGGGAATTCGCGACCGAGGACGGGCCGGTGTTACGCCGCACCCTCTCGCTGGTGCTGACGCGGCGGATCGATGGCGGAATGCTGGAACAGTTGGAGGTCGCCAATCATGGACCGGCGCGGATCCGCTTCAACCTGGAAGTGATGGTGCGCTCGGATTTCGCCGATGTGTTCGATGTCAAATCCGGCCGTGACATTCGCCGCGGGCACATCACGTCCGTCTGGTCGGACGATCACGTGCTGACGACACGCTATCAGAACAAGGATTTCCTGCGCGCGGTCGCGATCGCGCTGGAGCCCGCGGTGGTCACGACGGTCTATGCCAATGGCCGGCTGAGCTTTGAGGTGTGTCTGGAACCGGGTGCGCGCTGGAACGGGTCGTTACGCTATACGTTCACCGCCGGAGATCGCGTATTCACGCCGCCGTCGCCGCGTGACCTGGGGTTTGCACCGGACACACGCTGGCGCGATTCGGTGTTGAGCGTGCAGACCAGCAACGAGGAGTTTTACCGGACGTTTCAACAAGCCGTGGAAGACATGGGCGCGTTGCGATTGCCGGTCGAGGGCGCGAACGGGCCGGTCTTCGTTCCGGCGGCGGGATTGCCCTGGTTCATGGCGCCGTTCGGCCGCGACAGTCTGATCGCCTCGTTGCAAAACATGATCGTTTTCCCGGATTTCGCTTTGGGCGCGTTGGACGTGTTGGGACATTGGCAGGCGAGGGAACGCGATCCGTGGCGCGACGCCGAACCGGGCAAGATCATGCACGAACTGCGCTATGGCGAACTGGCGCATTTTCATCTGATCCGGCACACGCCGTATTACGGCACGGCCGACGCGACGCCGCTTTATCTCATCACCTTGCACATGGCCTGGAAGGCGACCGGCGATCGCGCCTTGCTGGAACGGTTTCTGCCCAATGCCGAGGCCGCCTTGCGCTGGATCGACGAGGAGGGCGATCGCGACGGCGACTTGTTTCAGGAATTCCATAAGCGCACGCCCGATGGTTACGAGAACATGAACTGGAAGGACGCGGGCGACTCGATGACCTGGCCCGATGGCACGTTCGTCGCGGGCCCCAAGGCTTTGTGCGAATTGCAAGGCTATGTCTACGACGCCTGGCGGCGCATGGCCGAGGTGTTCGACGCCCTGGACCGGCCGGAGCGCGCCGCCGTCTTGCGCGAAAAATCCAGCGCGTTGTTCGAGAAGTTCAACGCCGTGTTCTGGATCGAGGAGATCGGTTTCTACGCCTATCTGCTGGACGGGGAAAAACGCCCGGTGCCGACCATCACCTCCAACGCCGGACATTTGCTGTGGTCGGGGATCGTGCCGCCGGAGCGCGCGGCGCGGGTGGTGGCGCGGCTGATGGCGCCGGACATGAACACCGGCTGGGGCATTCGCACGTTGTCCAACCGGCACGCGGCGTATAATCCGTTTTCGTATCAGAACGGCTCCGTTTGGCCGCACGACAACAGTCTGATCGCTTTGGGCTTTAAGCGCTATGGCTTCACCGCCGAGGCCGCCGCCATCGCCCGCGGCATCAGCGGCGCCGCGAGTCACTTCCTGCTCAATCAGTTGCCCGAACTCTACGCGGGGATCGATCAGGCCGCCTCGCCCTTCCCGGTGCAATATCTCGGCGCCAACGTGCCCCAGGCATGGGCTGCCGGATCCGTCTTCGCGCTGTTACAGGCGATGTTGGGGATCGAGCAGGACGCGCCGAACGGACGGTTATGGGTCGATCCCGCCTTGCCCGATTGGTTGCCCGATATCACGCTGACCGGCCTGCCCTTGGGACGGGAGACGTTCACGGTGAAATTCTGGCGCGAGGGGGCGCAAACCCGGCTTCAGGTGGTGAAGGGCGACCCCGCCCGTGTCGTCAGGCGCGGCCTGACCATTTGACACGCCGGGGGGGCTTTGAAAGAGTCAGCGCGCGGCCAGGGAGGATTTCATGAGTGCGACCATTGAACCGATTCCGCGGGCCGGCCCGCGGCCGGATGAAACCCGTTCCCTGCCCGAAATCGGCGGCATCGAAATCACCGGGATCAACCTGTCGGAACCCTTGCCGCCGGATCGGCGGGACTGGCTGACCCGGCTGTTTCGCGCCCATCCCGTGATCGTGTTCCGCGACCAAAATTTAACCAAAGAGCAACAATACGCTTTCACACTGACCTTCGGCGAGATCGAGGGGCTGCACGTCAATCGTCACCTCGACGCGGAAAAATATACGCCGGTGCATACGGTGTCGAATATCGGACCGGACGGACTGCCCTCGGCGCCGGTGCGCGAGCGGGGCAATTATTTCTGGCACAGCGACAAATCCTACCATGACGTGCCGTCGCTGCTGACGATGCTGCACGGGGTGGAAATCCCCTCACGCGGCGGGGAAACGCAATTCGCCAACACGGCGAAAGCCCATGCCGCGCTGGATGAGGCGACGCGGCAGCGGCTGATCGGATTGCGCGCGGTGCATAGTTGGGAACGCAGCCGGATCCAGTCCAACAGCCAGCGCGCGACGTCCGAGCAGATCCGCGAGCGTCCGGCGGTCGATCATCCGATCGTGCGCACGCATCCCGATACCGGTGCGAAGGCTTTGTATCTGGGCAATCACGCGTCGCACATCATCGGCTGGCCGGAAACCGAGGGCCGCGCCTTGATCCGCTGGCTGGAAGCCTTCGCAACCCAGGCGCCGTTCGTTTACTCGCATGTCTGGCGCGCCGGCGATCTGGTGCTGTGGGATAATCGCTGCACGTTGCATCGTGCGTTGCCGCATGAGGACATGGACCGGGAGCGCCGGGTTTTGCACCGGACCGTGGTCAAGGGATCGGTGCCATACTGACATGAACATCGTCATCCCCGATGAATACCAGGACGCGATCGAACGTTTGCCGTGTTACGCGCTGCTGGACGGCCACGACGTCACGCGCTTTCGCGAACCCGCCGCGTCGTTCGAGCACCTGGTCGAACGCCTGCTGCCCGCCGAGGCGATCGTCGCGATCCGCGAGCGCGTCACCTTCGATCGCGCGTTGATCGAACGTCTGCCCAATCTGAAATTGATCGCGCTGGTGGGCCGCAACGCCACCACGATCGATTACGCCGCGTGTTCGGAACACGGTATTCTGGTGTCCCGCGGCCAAAGCAATTCCCCCACTTCGCCCGCCGAGTTGACGGTGGCGCTGATCGTCGCGTCCCGCCGCAACATCGTGATCGAGGCGGAGCGGATGCGGCGCGGCGAATTTCCCTACACGCTGTCGCACCGGATGCGCGGGACCACGCTCGGGATTTTCGGATTGGGCAATATCGGTTCGCTGGTGGCCGAGGCGGGTGCCGGTTTGGGAATGAAAATCCTGGTCTGGGGGCAGGAAACCTCGGCGAAGCGGGCGGCGGAGAAGGGTTATGCGCTGGCCGCCAGCAAGGCCGCGTTATTCGAACAATCGGACGTGCTGTCGCTGCATGTGCGGTTGCGGCCGGAGACAACGGGCATTGTCGGCCCCGAGGATCTGGCGCGCATGAAATCGACGGCGTTGATCGTCAATACGTCGCGCGCTGAGTTGATCCAGGCGGGTGCTCTGTTGGCGGCATTGCGCGCAAGACGGCCGGGTTACGCCGCCGTCGATGTGTATGAGCAGGAGCCGATCCTGAACGGCGGCCATCCGTTCCTGTCGATGCCCAATGTGCTGTGCACGCCGCATCTCGGATGGGCCGAATGGGATAATTTCGACCTGTATTACGCGGAAGCGTTTGAGCAGATCGCCGCCTTCGCCGCCGGCGCGCCGATGCGGTTGGTCAATCCCGAAACGAGGCCACGCTGATGGACTCCAATCTGATCCCGTATTCGCCGATCATGCACCGCCCGCCGTTGCGCTGGCCGGATGGTAAGCGGGTCGCGTTGTGGATCGTGCCGAACGTCGAACATTACGAGTTCATGCCGAAATTTGTCCGCACCCGCGATCCCTGGCCGCGCACGCCGCACCCCGATGTGCTGGGGTATTCGCAGCGCGATTACGGCAATCGCGTGGGCCTTTGGCGGTTCTTCGATTTGGCCGACGATCTGGGTTTGCGCTGCACCGTCAGCCTCAACATGTCCGTGATCCAGCATTATCCGGCGATCCTGGAGGGGATGGCGAAGCGGAACTGGGAGTTGATGTCGCACGGGATTTACAACACCCGCTACCACTGGGATTTCACCCGCGATGAGGAGCGCGCGGCGATGCTGGAAAGCCGCGAGATCCATCGTTCCCTGACCGGACGCGAGCAGCGCGGCTGGTTCAGCCCAGCGATCACGAATACCATGTCGACGTTCGATCTGGCGGCGGAATGCGGTTATGATTACACCGCCGATTTGTATCACGACGATCAGCCTTTTCCGCTGAAGGTGAAATCCGGCAAACTGCTCTCGATCCCCTACACGATCGATCTGAACGACGTGATCGTGCATCGCCGCGGCGAGGAAGCCGAGGATTTCGCGCGGCAAATCCGCGATCATTTCGACACGGTTTACGCCGAGGGCGCCGAGCAGGGCCGCGTCATGTGCGTCGCCTTGCATCCGTACTGGGTGGGACAGCCGCACCGGCTGCGCGCGATCCGCTCCGCGTTCGAATATATCCTGTCGCACCCTGGCGTTTGGCAAACCACCGGGGAGAGCATCGTCGATTGGTATAACGCGCACTATCTGCCGCTGCTGGAGTCGCATCTGGCGGCGCGGGAGGCGGCCAATGGTTGAATTCGTTCCCGCCAAAATTCCGCCGGTATCCGAAATCCGCGCTCCCGGCATGGATCACTCTCTGTATCCATTCCGCGCGCTGCCGGACGCGCCGCGCTTCGTTTGGCCGGAGGGCGCGCGCATCGCGCTGACGGTCACGCTGGTGCTGGATTATTGGGAATTGCAGGCTCCGCATGGTGAAAGTCCGGATCCGCGCATCATTTCGCCATTGGGAAAATTTCATCCGGACTGGTTGACCTGGAGCCATCGGCTGTATGGCGCGCGGGTCGGCATCTTTCGCATTCTGGAGGTGCTCGATCAATTCAATCTCAAACCGAGCGTGGCGTTGGGCACCGAGGCGGCGCGGCAATATCCTGAGTTGGTGGACGCGTTGTCGCGCCGGGACGCGTGTTTCATGGCGCATGGTCATTTCGCGACACGGCGCATCACCAGCCGGATGCCGAATGAGGCCGCGTTCATCGCCAGTGCCCGCGACGAAATCGCCGCCGCCACCGGCCGCGTTCCGTTGGGTTGGTCTGGTCAGGATTTCAACGAGTCGGCGGATACCCCGGCCTTGCTGACAGCGGCGGGCTTCACGTACACGACCGATTGGGCGAACGACGACCGGCCGTTTTTGCTGGGGTCGCTGTTGTCGATCCCGCCGCAACCAGAATGGAACGATTTGGAATCGATGTGGCTGCGCCGGGTGACGCCGCCGGTGTGGTCGGAGACTCTGCACGAGGCGTTCCAGGTGCTGCACGCGGAGGGTGGGGGCGTGTTCAACATCACCTTGCATCCCTGGATTACCGGTCAGGCGCATCGGATCCGCTATTTGCGCGATGCGCTCAGCCGCATTCTCGGCAAATCCGGGATTTGGCGGACCACGACGGATGAGCTGGCGGCGGCTTCACGAGCGCAATTGCTTTAGTGCGGGAGCCGGTCGCGCCAGATGCGCGCGGCGTCGTCCATCGTCGCTGGCCTCCCCATCGCCAGCAGCGCGATCGCGATCGTCGCGATCACCGTCGCGACCGCCATGGGCGGTTGGGCCTCATCGCGCCAGACGGCGGCCAGCAGCGCGGGCGTGTCCTCCGCCGGTGTCAACGGCGG
>JAYVXQ010000317.1:0-4410 GCA_043785025.1 Acetobacteraceae bacterium | reverse complement strand
GGATGCCGGCGGAAACATTTCTGGATATGCGCGGCCGTGGGACGGATGCGGTGGCGCGGCGGTGGGAGATGGCGGGGTGTGCGGCGTTGATGGTCATGGGCGGGCGGGGGGACAGAGCGGGGTTTCACCCCGGGCCCCACCAGGAGGGCGCCGCCCTCCTGGACCTCCGCCAAGGGCGGTCGCCCTTGGATCCCGTTGGTTTTGCTTCGACAATGAATTAGAGCCATCACGGCGGTTGATATTTGATGGTTGGCCTTTATTCATTACGAGTACAAATGGACAGATCCCAAAGGGCCTTGCCCTTTGGCGGGAGGTTCCAATGGCCCCTGGGGAGGGCGGCGCCCTCCTGGTGGGCCGCGGTTTCCCCACCCACGTTCCCCATCGCGGCGGAATGGACTATCTCCCTCGGGATCGTCGAAGGAGTTCCGTCATGACCTATCTCGTCGCTGAAGACCTGCCCGCGGGGCTCGCGGGGGATCGGTTTCGCGCCTTGCTCGCCCGACCCGGGATATTGCGGATGCCGGGGGCGCATAACGGTCAGGCCGCCTTGCAGGCGAAGGCGGCGGGGTTCGAGGCGCATTATCTGTCGGGGGCCGCCATGACAGCGTCGATGGGCATCCCCGATGTCGGCATGATCACGGTGGATGAGGTGTGTTTTTTCGTCCGCCAGATCAGCCGCGCGACGGGGTTGCCGCTGCTTGTGGATGGGGATACCGGCTATGGCGAGGCGTTGAACGTCATGCACATGATCCGATCCTTCGAGGATGCGGGTGCGGCGGCGGTGCATATCGAGGATCAGTTGCTGCCGAAGAAATGCGGACATTTGAACGACAAGAAACTGGCGGAGCCGCATGACATGGCGGCGAAAATCGCTGCGGCGCGCAAGGCGCGGCGGCATCTGTATATCGTCGCCCGCACCGACGCCGCCGCCAGCGAGGGGATCGATGGATGCGTCGGCCGCGCGAAATTGTTTCTGGACGCGGGTGCTGACGCGATCTTCCCCGAGGCGCTGACCACGGCGGAGATGTTTCGCGAGGTCGCGCGGCGATTGCCGGGTGTGCCGTTATTGGCCAACATGACCGAGTTTGGCCGCACGCCGTTCTTCACCGGTGCCGAATTCGAGGAAATGGGCTATAAGATGGTGATCTGGCCGGTGTCGTCGTTGCGGATCGCCAACAAGGCGCAGGCCGACCTGTACGCGTCGTTGAAGGCCGCCGACAGCACCCATGAAATGATCGACCGTATGCAGACGCGGACCGAATTATACGCGACCATCGGATATCATGATTATGAGGCGTTGGATGCGTCGATCGTGACGACGATCGTTCCGCCGGCGATGCCGCAGGTATGAGGGCGCTGCTGCTGGCGTTATGGTTGGCGTTCGCGACGCCGGCGTTCGCCCTTGATACCACGCGCGCGCAGGCGGATTTGCCGAAAGAGGCGTTGGTCATCGTCACCCGCGACGGCGTGGCGCATGGGTTGAACGTGGAAATGGCGGTGACGCCGGAACAGCAGACCGTGGGGGAAATGTTCCGCCTTTCGGTGCCCGAGGATGGCGGGATGCTGTTCGACTGGGGGATGCCGCGGGTGTCGCAAATGTGGATGCGCAATACCGTGGCGCCATTGGACATGATTTTCATTAACGCTGACGGATCGATCCGGTCGATCACCGAAAACGCAATTCCGCAGAGCCTGGCGATGATCGACAGCCGGGGGCCGGTGCGCGCGACGCTGGAGGTCGCGGCGGGCACGGCGGCGCGGTTGAACATTCGCGTCGGCGATACGGTGAAGCAACGGATTTTTGGCAACGCGCCATAGAGCGCGATCGTGTGAGGTTGGCTTCAACCTCGCACGTGAATCACCCTCGTGAAAAGAGAAATTCAGACCGTGATCGGGTCAACCTGAACCGATCACGGTCAGGCGGTTTTCAGGGTCCAGCCTTGCAGGGTCGCGGCGTCCTCGCGGCATCGTTCCGGTCCGCCAAGGATCTGGCGGTTGAAGCCGATGCGCTTGAACCATAGATGCAAGCCCAATAAATCCGTGAAACCCATGCCGCCGTGGGTTTCGGTGGCGAGGCGGGCGACATCGCGCGCGACCTCGGACACATGGGCTTTGGTGTGGCTGGCGGTGAGGCGGGCCTCGTCGGGCAGCGCGTCCTGCGCGTGCGCGGCGTACCAGACCATGCCGCGGCAAGGTTCGAGCGTCGTCACGCAGTCCACCAGCATGTATTTCACGCCCTGGAAGCCGCCGATGACGCGGCCGAACTGAACGCGTTCTTTCGCGAAGGCGATGGCGCGGTCCAGCATCGTTTGCGCCGCGCCCAAAGTGTCGGCGGACAGGATGACGCGGCCGGCGTCGAGCACCTTGTGCGCCGCCGCCAGCCGGTCGTTGGCGGCGGTCAGTAGCTCGGCGGGCGCGTCGGTCAGGATGATATCGGTCAAGGGACGCGTGCGATCGAGCGAGCGGTGCCGCGTGGCCGTGATCCCGCGCGCGTTCGTTTCGATGAGCGCGCCGGTGCCGTCGCGCGCGAACACCAGCACATGGGTCGCCTGGTCCATGTCCATCACGCCGGTCACGGTTCCCGTCACGCGCGCGTTGTCGATTGTGACATGGTTGGCGCCGGTTTGTCCGGCGAGGCCGGCGAAGGCGACGGCGATGCGGATGTCTCCCGCGGCGGCATCGGGCAAATAACGAACTTGTTGCGCTTGCGTTCCGCACTGCATCAGCGCGAGCGGCGCCATCACCGTGGGGCCGATGAAGGGGATGGGGGCGGCGGCGAAGCCAAGCGCCTCGGCGGCGAGGGCGGCGTCGATCAGGCCAAGTCCAGCGCCGCCGAATCGTTCCGGAATGATCAGGCCGGGCAAACCAAGCGCGCACAGGCCGGACCAGATGGTTTCGTCGAAGCCGCCGCCGATGTCCGCCAGCGCCCGCAGCCGGTCCATCGGAAGGTGGTCTTTGAGGAAATCGCGCAGCGACTCATCGAACTGGCGTTGTTCCGGGCTCAGACCGAATTCCATCAGACTCTCCCGCCCAAGGCGGCTTTGGGTTCGCGGGGAAGGTCGAGGCCGCGCTCGCCGATGATGTTCTTTTGGATGTTGGTGGACCCGCCGCCGATCATCAGGCCGACGTCGTACATGTAATCGATATTCCAGGTGGTGGCGTCATCGTCTTCCGCGTCTTCCCCGGCGGATTCGAACGGCAGGCCGGCGGAGCCGAGCGCGTCGACGGCGAGGGACGAGAGGCGGTAGCCAAGCATGGTGCCGCCGTATTTGATGATCATGCGTTTGACGCCGGAATCGATGTCCTGCGCGGCCTCGGTCAAAAGTCTGAGGTTGTGGGCTTTCCAGGCCATCACCTCACCTTGCAGGCGCAGCAGGCGGTCGCGATAGGCGGCGGTGTGGATCAAGGCCACGCCGTCTATTTCGGTGTCGGACAGAAGCTTGATCAGTTGGGCGAGGCGGGTGGTAACCTTGCCGGCGTCGCCGATCATCGAACGTTCGTGTTTCAGCGTGACGTTGGCGACATACCAGCCTTTGCCGCGGCCGGCGACGATGTTGGTTTCGGGGACTTTGACGTCGGTGAAAAATACCTCGTTAAATTCGTTGCGACCAGTCATGGTTTTCAACGGCCGGCGATCGATTCCTGGGCTTTTCATCGATAATAACAGATAGGACAGGCCTTCATGTTTGGGACGGTCGGGTTCGGTGCGGCATAGCAGAAACATCATGTCGGCGTAGTGCGCCGAACTGGTCCAGATTTTCTGGCCGTTGACGATCCAGTATCCGTCTTTCAATTCGGCTTTGGTTTGTGCATTCGCGAGGTCGCTGCCATGATTGGGCTCGGAATAACCCTGGCACCAGATCAGATCGCCGCGGATGGTGGCGCTGACATAATCGCGTTTCTGTGCCTCGGTGCCGACTTCCAGCAGGGTCGGAACCAGCATCGACACGCCCTGATTGGTGAGGCCGGCGTAGACGTTGGCATGGGCGAACTCGGCGGCGATCACGGCGGCTTCCATGATGTCGGGCGTTTTGCCAGCGCCGCCGTATTCAGTGGGAATGGTGCGCCCGACATAGCCGTGTCCCAGCAAGATCTTTTGCCAGTCGAGGGTTTTCCGATCGGGCCGTTTGCGTCCACCGCCGAGCTTGGGGGATTTATGGCCGTGAGCGGCGATGAAGGCGCGGATTTCCGCGCGCAAGGCCTGGTGTTCGTCCGACAGGCTCAAATCCATTTTTAATCCTCCCTCGGCAACAGCAGGAGGATGGCACGGTGACGCCATCCTCCTGATGGTATCAGGCGTTTTGCATGATATGAATGGTGCGCGAGGCGATCATTTCTTTCGTTTTGGCGCCGTAAGCGGCCATGTGCGGGGAGGCCGCATGGGCTTTCAGGTGATCGGCGGTTTCCCAT
>JAYVXQ010000316.1:0-13808 GCA_043785025.1 Acetobacteraceae bacterium | reverse complement strand
CGCCATTGCGGGCTCCGGATTGCCCAGACCGACCCAAAGCAACATGGGTGACTCCCCACAGGAGATCAGGTCGATCCCGCCACCCCTAAGGAAGAGTGGCGGGTTCGGTTTAACCCTTTTTGGCGGCGGCTTTGGCCGGTGCCTTCGCGGGGGCGGCGGTCGGGGCGGCGGCTTCCTCGATCTTGGCGGGGGGAACCACGGTCGCGATGACGAAATCGCGGTCGACCATGGGTTTCACGCTTTCGGTGCCTTTGAGGTCGTGCCACCGGACGTTGTCGTTGAAGTCCAGCGCGCCAAGGTCTGCGGTGAACTGCTCGGGGATGTTATCCGCGTCGCAGGTCACATCCACCGCGTGACGCACCACGTTCAAAACCCCGCCCCGCTTCAATCCTGGGCTGATGGTGTCGTTCTCGAAATGCACGGGCACCTGGACCTTGATCCGCTCGCCGGCGACGAGGCGCTGGAAGTCGACGTGGATCGGATTGTCGGTGACGGGGTGGAACTGAACGCCACGGATCAGCGCGCGGACCGTGCCAGCGCTGGTCTGTAGTTCATATAGCCGGGACTGCCAGCCGGCGCGGTGCAGTTCCCGCAAGACGACGCGCGGGTCAAGGGCGATCAGGCCGGGCTCGACTTTTCCACCATAGATAACTCCGGGTACTTTCCCGGCTCTCCGAGTCGCTCGCGCTGCCCCCTTACCTGCTTGCGCGCGTGTCTCGGCCTCGATCGTGACGACGTTGGCCATTGTACTTCTCCTGAATGACAGAACGCCGGCCTCCAGGGGTGCCGACGAAGTGGGGGCGTTTACACGGGCGGTAGCGGTGGGGCAAGGGCGGCGTTTGGGGGATGGCGAGCGGATGCGTATATCATGTGTCCTGAGACGAATAATCGTTTCAAATTATTGTCGGCTCTATGAATTCACGTTGGTCTGCGCGTGTAGTCACGGTGTGGGGGCGCCGGGGCTGTAACTTGGCGGCATTCGGTTGGCGTAGCCCCCAACACCCGCGCCAACCGAGGGGGCTGAATTCAAAGCCCAGGTCAACCCGGACCCTCCTCAGACCCGGCCTCCTGAAGGAGGCTGGGTCTTTTTTCGAGTAGGTTCTGACTTGACGTAGGGGCCTCGCACCGTCATATGGGCCGCTTCGCATGACCAAAGGGTACTAAGAGTATGTCACGGCGCTGTGAGATCACGGGTAAGGGCGTGTTGAGTGGCAATAACGTCAGCCACGCCAACAACAAGACGCGCCGCCGGTTTCTGCCCAACCTGCAGATTACGTCGCTGCTGTCCGAGGCGCTTGGGCAGTCGGTGCGGCTGCGTTTATCAACGCGGGCGATCCGGACGATCGAGCATAATGGCGGGATCGACGCCTTTTTGCTTGGCACGAACGCGACCAAGCTGACGACGCGCGGACAGGAACTGAAGCGCAAGATCACCAGCGCGAACGCGAAGCGAGCGGCGGCCCAACCGGCCGCCTGACGCACGGGTGCGCGAGAGTTGTGGCCCCAGGATCGGGTGATCCTGGGGTTTTTCGTGCTGGTTATCCTTCGGCGCGCAGCTCCTTGAACACTTCGACCGCCGTCAGCATCGCCTCGCGGATCAGCGGGGCGCCGACATAGCCGGTCAAATGCAGCAGCGCCTCGGACAATTCTTCCTCGGTCCAGCCCATATTGCGGGCGAAACGAAGGTGCAATTGCAGTTCTGGTGTGCGCCCGGTCGCCGCATCGGAGATCACGACGATCATCGCGCGCGTTTTGAGGTCCAGACCGGGGCGGGTCCATAGATTGCCGAAGATATTTTCCTGCGTGACCTCGGCGAATTTTTCCATGATCGGATCGCTGTAGACCTGACCATCGATTTTCGCGGCGAAGGCCTCGCCCATGAGTTTGCGCCGCATCGCGCGGCCTTTGGCCCGTAATTCGCTGTCCGCCATGATTCGTTTCCTTTTGGTTATCAGACCTCGACCACGATGTAGTTGCCATCGACGGTCACCTGCACGGTTTCGGCGACAAACGGGCCTTTGGCAAGCTGTTCGCCGGGGATGACCTCGACCTTATAGGTGCGGGCTTTGACGCTTTCGGGATGGCACCAGGACTGGCCGGTTTTGATGTCGAATTCCCAGCCGTGCCAGGGGCAGCGCAGCATTTCCCCATCCCGGGTCAGACGATATTCGCCGGGGCGTTTCGATTCGAAGCAGCCGAGGATGGGGCCGAAGCTGAGCGCGGCCCCTTCGTGCGGACAGCGATTGATCAGCGCGTAATGTTCGCCGTGAACGTTGAACACGCAGATTTCGCGGCCCGCCGGATTGACGACTTTCTTTCCGCCGACCGGGATTTCCCCCACGACGGCGACGACATGACGCGCCATTGATTCTGTCAGGCCGTCAGATTGTAAAAGGACAAAGCGTTGTCCCGATACAGCATGCGCTTTTCCTTATCCGGGACTTTCACTTTGAAGGCATAGCGCGGATCGTCCTGATCCCAGTGCGGGTAATCGGTCGAGAACATGATGCGATCCCAGCCGATCCATTCGCAGGTGGACAGCAGATCCTCGGGGCGTTCCGGTTCCTCGATCGGCTGTGTCGTGACCCAGATATTGCGGCGGATGTATTCCGACGGGAGCATCTTCAGATGCGGGACCTCGGCGCGGAGGGTCTTGTAGGTCTTGTCCAGGCGCCAGCTGAGCGAGGGCATCCAGGCGAAGCCGCCCTCGACCAAGGCGACGCGTAGGTTCGGGATGTGTTCGAATACGCCCTCGGTCACCAGGCTCGTGACGAGTGCCTCTTTCGATTGCGGGTAGGACGGGTGTTCCTCGTGATAAAACGACGGCCAGCCGCCGCCGGTGGAGGGATGGCCGCTGGTGCCGCCCAGATGGAGGGCGATGGGGAAGTTATTGGCGGCGCAGGCTTCGAGGATTTTCCAGTAGCGGCGGCGTCCCAGAGGTTCCAGGCCGCGTGGTGGGATCATCACGTGGGTGAAGCGGCGGTCGCCGGCGCGCTTTTCGATCTCCTTGATCGCGGCTTCGGTGTATTCGGTGGTGATCTGGATCGCCGCTTTCAGGCGCGGTTCCTGGTCGCACCAGACCTGCGCTTCCCAATCGTTGGCGGCGGACGCGAGGGCCGCGCCAAATTCGACGTTCCGTTCGTCACCACCGCGGCCAAGCAGCGGCATCATCATGCCGAAGGAAACGTTGAACGCGTCGAGCAGTTGTTCGCGCATCATCGTGAGGTCGGAACCGGGCAGGCCGCCGTCCTTGGGCCAGGAGTCCATGCGTTGGCCGACGCCGGGCGACATGCGTGGGTAGTTCGGCGCGCCAGCGAACGGACCGCGGGAGCGGTTGCCGATGCTCTGACGCAGTTCGCGCCAGCGTTTCGGCAGGAACTGATCAAGGTCGGCGGGCGTCTTGGTATAGGGATGCACGTCGCAATCAACGAAGCCGAGAATGGCTGGGTCGTTCGTCAGAACCTTAGGCTCCTGGATTGTGGCGCTCATGGAACGGTCCTTTATTGTTGCGGGTGCACATAGACTATCCGCGCAGGCGCGGGTAGGTTTTCATCGCGTTGTCGACTAGGATTTTCTGAATCAGATGCTCCGGCAAATGATCCGGCAGCGCGTCGGTGCCATCGTAATGCCAGTGCGGGTAGTCGGTGGCGAACATCAGCATGTCCTCGCAGTCGATCTCTTCGATGATTTTTCGTAACATCGCCGCGTTGGGCGGGGCATCGAAGGGTTGCACGGTCAGGCGGACATGTTCGCGGGCGTATTCCGCGGGAGATTTTTCCAGCCACGGGACCTCGGCGCGGACGCCGCGCCAGGTTTTATTGGCGCGCCACATCCATGCGGGCAGCCAGGTGACGCCGGATTCCATCAACACGACTTTCAGCCGGGGAAATTCGACGAATACGCCTTCGGAGATCAGGCTGTTCAGCACGCCGGCGAAACCGGTGGACCAGGAGACGTAATCTTCCAGGTAATAGGACGGCCAGCCGAGATTGGTGGGCGGATGGCGATAGGAACTGCCGGCATGGATACCGATGGGCAAATCATGTTGCTCGGCGGCGCGGTAGATCGGCCAGTGCTGGCGGCGTCCCAGGGGAATTTCTTGCATTTCCCAGACCAGGACCTGAACGAAACGGGGATCGGCGGCGCACCGCTCGATCTCGCGCGCGGACAGTTCCGGGCTGTGCATGGGCACGACGATCGAGGCGCGGAGACGGGGGTCGCGATCGAGCCACTCTTTGACGATCCAATCGTTGATCGCGCGGCAGAAAGCGGCCGACAGGTCCTCGCTGAAAATCGCCTGTGCACCATGGAGGACATTGCAGATGGCGTATTGGGAGCCGAATGCGTCCAGCGCCTGGGTTTGCAGCATGGCGAAATCGGTGCCCGCGTTGCCTTTGGCGGGTTTCCAATCGGGGCGGGCGTTGATGGGGGCGTTCACCGGGAAGGCGGCGGCGTTGTAGTTGTCTCGCTCCAGCCCGCGCATCTGGACATGGGCGCGCCAATACTCGTCCAAATAAGGCAGCAGGACGTGGGTTCCGGACAAGGCCGGATGGATGTCGCAGTCGATCGCCCCTCGCGCGGGAATGGTCACGAACGTCGCTCCTTATGCGGTCAGACTAAGGGTTTCACGATGAAGGTTCAATGGCGTCACCGACGGGGCGTCGCGGATTGGACTTGCCCGAAGAACGGGGATGCGAGAGAAACCCGGGCGGCCCCGGACCTTATGCCCAACGCGTGACCGGGGTGGTTATGGAATCGCATGGTTCGGCCGTGGCGGGCATAGCTCCCGGAACGGCCATGGTTTGAGGATCTGGCATGGCTATTTTGAAAATCGCCCGCATGGGCAACCCGGTTCTGTTGCAGCGCTGCGAGCCAGTGCCCGATCCCGGCGCGCTCGAAATCCGGCGGCTGGTGGCGGATATGATGGAAACGATGGAGGACGCGCCTGGCGTGGGCCTCGCCGCGCCACAGGTCTATATCCCGTTGCGCCTGTTCGTGTTTCGCGTGCCCGGCCAGACCGCTCCCGGTGGCGGTCCGGTCCCGAACACCGTGCTGATCAATCCGGTCATCACTGTACTGGGCGAGGAGGTCGGGCTGAACTGGGAAGGATGCCTGTCGATCCCGGATATGCGCGCGGTGGTGCCTCGTCCGTTGAATATTCATTACAAGGGCGTGGATTGCGATGGCAACGTGGTCGAGGGCGCGGCCTCGCGTTATCACGCGCGGGTCATTCAGCATGAGTACGATCATCTGGACGGTATTCTTTATCCGATGCGGGTGACCGATTTCCGCTATTTCGGATTTAACGAGGAACTGGATCGTCTGGCGGAGGCGGAGCGTCAGCAGCAGGAGCAAGTCAGCCAGTGATGGCGCACCCCGAGCGTCTGCCGGACCGCGATGCCGCGATCGACGCGATGCTGGCTCACGTGCCGTTCGATGGCTGGACGCGGCGGGCGTTGCAAGCGGGACTGCGTGACGTTGGGATGCCGGCCGATGAAGCGGATATTCTTTTTCCGGGCGGGGCGGCGGAAATGATCGCTGTGTTTTGCGACCTCGCGGACCGGCGCATGGGCGACGCGGCTCAAGGTTTGACCGAGACGAAGTTAACCGCGCGCGTGCGCGCCGTGATGTCATTGCGGCTGCGCATGAACCGGCCGCATCGGGAGGCAATTCGCCGCGCCTTGGGTGTGCTGGCGCTGCCGGGGCATACGCGCGACGCGGCGGCCATCACCGCGCGGACGGTGGATGCGATTTGGCACGCGGCGGGCGACCGGTCGGCGGATTTCAGTTGGTATACGAAACGGGCGATCCTGACGGCGGTGTATGGCGCGACCTTGCTGTTCTGGCTGCGTGATACGAGTGATTTGGATAGCGATACGATCGCATTCATGGACCGGCGTCTGCGCGACGTCGGGCGCATTGGCAAAGCGCGGAGCCGTATCGAGGCACGCCTCGCGCGGTTGCGGCCCGCGTAACGACAACGGCGCGCGCGGGTTGCCCACTGGATGGGGAGGTGCCACGGTGACAGCGCCCCATGCAAGAAGTGAGCGCCCGTCGTGACCCTGATCCTGGCCAGCCGCCTGAATGTTTATTCGTCCTCGCCGCTCGACCGGATCGCCACGCGGCGGGAAGATCATGCGTGGATCGAGCGGGAGTTGGGAAATCCCGACAGTCTGTTCGTTCCGGTTTGGCGCAGCCGCAATCTGGTCGCGGGAATGGACGCGGGGATGCCTGAAGCGGTTTACCTCAGCGGTGCCGCCGCCGCCCAACTTCGCATGGCCGACGGTCCCTGGGCTTTTTTGGGGCTGCTGAACGACAAAGCGGTGTTCACCGTCGATATCAGCGCCGCCGAGGACCCGCTGCCACTGCTGGCGGATCAGATAGGGACGTTCGTCGATTTACGCTCGGTCGGATGGGGCGTGCCGAAGCCGGAAGCGTCGATCCTGGCCCATGCGCGGGGATTGATGCACTGGCGCTCCCGGCACCGGTTTTGCGGCGTTTGCGGCGGGGCCTGCGCGATCAAATCCTCGGGCCACGTGATGCAATGCACGGCGTGTGAGGTACAACATTTCCCACGCACGGATCCCGCCGTGATCATGCTGGTGCATAAGGGTGACCGCGCGATCCTGGGGCATTCGACCCGTTTTCCGCGCGCGGCGATGTATTCGACTTTGGCCGGGTTCGTGGAACCCGGGGAGACTTTGGAAGAAGCGGTGCGGCGGGAAGTGTTGGAGGAGGTCGGCGTGACCTGCGGCGACGTGCATTATCACTCCAGCCAGCCTTGGCCGTTTCCGGGCAATATCATGCTGGGTTTTTACGCCGAGGGTTTGAGCGAGGAGATCTCGATCGATCCTGAGGAACTGAAAGACGCGAAATGGTTCTCAAAGGACCAGATGCGCAACGCGGATCAGCACGGGTTTCAGTTACCGCGGGCGGACAGTATCGCCCGACGTTTGATCGAGGATTGGTTGGCGCACGGATAACGCGGGGCCATGACACGCCACGATTTGCTGACCATCGGCTACGAAGGCTGCGTGATCGTCGGCGTGCTGGCGACATTGAAAAAGGCTCGGGTCGGGCTTTTGATCGATGTGCGCGCGGTGGCCACGTCAAGGAAACCGGGATTTTCGAAGCGACAGCTCGCGGCGGGCCTGGACGCGGCCGGCATCGGCTACGTTCACCTCCGTCCCCTGGGCACGCCGAAGCCGGGTCGCGACGCTGTCCGGTCGGGCCATCCGGAACGCATGGTGCCGATCTTCAATGCTCATATGGAGACGACTGAGGCTCAATTGGCGTTGGCGGAGGCGAAAGGGCTGGCGCTGGAGCGGCGCTGCTGCCTGTTGTGCTTCGAGCGCGATCATCGCACCTGTCACCGGACTCTGGTGGCGGAGTTGATCACCGCGGAAACGGATCAGGCGGTAACCCATCTCGAGTCTCCGGCAGCGTAAAACGACGATTTCGCCGCCGCCGGAAACCGCCGCGCAAGCCATGCCCCTGGACAACCCCGAACCGCGTGGCGCATAGGGGCGCCCGTCAAAGGGAGCCCGACGCACAAGACCATGATGTATTTCAGCCGCCTGAAGGCCGTCGCGATCCTGAGCGTCTGCGTACTGGGCTTATTGGTCAGCCTGCCGAACCTGCTGCCCTCGCCCGCCGCCTGGATGCCATGGCGGACGGTGCATCTCGGGCTCGACCTCAAAGGCGGCAGTTATTTGCTGATGGAGGTCGATATGAAGGCCGTCATCAAGGAGCGGCTGGACAGCCTCAGCGACAATGCGCGTCAGGCACTGCGCACGGCGACGATTTTCTATCAAACGCTGGAACCGCAACTGGATCAGAACCGGGTTCTGCTGCGGCTGCGCGATCCCGCGAAAACGGAGGCGGCTCTGGCGGCGTTGAGGCCGCTGGTGCAGCGGGAAGGGCAGAACAACGCCGCTGATATGGATGTCGCGACGGCGCCGGACGGGTCGATCACGCTGACATTATCTCAGGTGGGATTGCATGCGCGGGCCGCGTCAGCGGTGCAGCAATCGATCGAGATCATTCGCCGCCGGATCGACGAGACCGGGGTGGTCGATCCGCAGATCGCCCAACAGGGCGAGGGGCGGATCGTCGTGCAGCTGCCGGGCATCGACGATCCTAATCGAATCAAGCAGCTTCTGGGCAAGACAGCGCATATGACGTTCCGCCTGGTGGATGAGGCGGCGAACGCCTCGGCGGGCGGGCAGCCGCCACCGGGCGTGGAGTTCCTGCAGATGCAGGAGGAGCGTGCCGGTAAGATCGCGGTTCGTAAGCGGGTCGATGTCGATGGCGCGGATCTGACGGACGCGCGCGCAGGCACCAATGGGCAGACCGGCGATTGGGTGGTGAATTTTAAATTCAACTCCAACGGCGGGCGGCGCTTCGCCGATATCACCCGGGCGAACGTCAATCACCGGTTCGCGATCGTGCTGGATGACAAGGTGATCTCCGCACCGTCGATCCGGGAGCCGATCACCGGCGGGTCCGGTCAGATCAGCGGCGGGTTCACCGCGGCGACCGCCAATGACCTTTCGGTATTGTTGCGCGCGGGCGCCCTGCCCGCCCCGCTGACGGTGGTCGAGGAACGCACGATCGGCCCGGAACTGGGGGCCGACAGCATCCGGGCCGGGGCGATTTCCCTGGGCGCCGGTTTCTTGCTGGTGATCCTGTTCATGGGATTTTTCTATGGGCTGTTCGGCTGGTTCGCCAATCTGTGTCTGATCATCAACCTGATCCTGATGCTGGCGCTGATGTCATTGCTGGAGGCGACGTTGACCTTGCCGGGCATGGCGGGGATCCTGCTGACCCTGGGCATGGCGGTAGACGCGAATATCCTGATCAATGAACGGATAAGGGAAGAGCAAAAGCGCGGCCGTCCTCCCCTCGCGGCGCTGGAAAATGGGTTTCACAAAGCCTATGCCACCATCTTCGACTCCAACGCGGCGACGTTTCTGTCCCATGTGATGTTGTTCGCGTTCGGCTCGGGGCCGGTTAAAGGCTTCGCGGTCACCATCACGATCGGGATCGCGACGTCGATGTTCACCGCCTGGATGCTGACCCGATTGCTGGTCGCGAAGTGGTATGTGACCACCCGGCCCAAATTGTTGCCGGTTTGAGGACGCCCCATGTTCATTAAGCCGCTGATGCGCCTCGCCCCCGATGACACGTCCTTCAAATTCATGCGGGGACGGATCGCCGGGCTTGTGATCTCGGCGGTGCTGTCCACTGCGTCCGTCGGGCTGTTCTTTTGGCCTGGCCTTCACCTGGGGATCGATTTTTCGGGCGGCATCGTAATGGAAGTCCGCACCGATGGTCCGGCGGATTTCGGCAAGATCCGTGAGGCACTGGCGTCCGAGCACGTTCCAGATCAGGGGCTGCAACGCTTTGGCGACGCCTCGACGGTTCTGATCCGGCTGCCGACGCAGCCGACCGAAGCGGGCACGCAGGTCGCGGTCACCAAGGTCAGGACGGCGCTGGAAAAGAATGTGCCCGGCGCGCGGCTGGTTCGGACCGACGCGGTTGGCGCGAGCGTCTCGGCCGAATTGTTTCGCCATGGGCTGCTGGCATTGGGCACCAGCCTGCTGATGATCCTGGCCTATATCTGGTTCCGGTTCGAATGGCAGTTCGCGGTCGGCGCGGTGGTGACGCTCATTCTGGATCTGACGAAAGCGATTGGGTTTTTGGCGATCACCCGGATCGATTTCGATCTGGTGATGGTCGCGGCGTTGCTCACGATTCTGGGATATTCGACCAACGATAAAGTCGTCGTTTATGATCGTGTTCGGGAAAACCTACGCAAATACAAGACGATGCCGCTGCGCGATCTGATCGATCTGTCGATCAACGAGACCCTGAACCGGACCTTGGGCACCTCGATGACCGTGTTTTTGGCGAGCCTACCTTTGGCCCTGTTCGGCGGCGCGTCGATCTCGGGATTCGCCTGGGTTATGCTGTTTGGGATCGTGGTCGGGACATCTTCGTCGATTTTCATCGCGGCGCCGATCTTGCTGTTTTTGGGCGAGAACCGCCTGCGGCGGGACACGGTGGCCGTTGAGGCGGCCGATCCGAGCGCCCCATCACAACCTTGATCAGACGGCGGACCGTACTGGGCTTGGCGGGCGCCGCGGTCATCGGCGGCGGCCAGGCGCGTGCGCGACGGATGTTGACGCTGTTAACGGGCGCGCCGGCCGGCTCCAGCGGCGATGACATCGCCCGGTCGTTCGCCGGATTTTTGGGAAAAGCGCTCGATGGCGCTGATATTCAGGTGCGCAATGCTCCGGGTGACGGCGGGCGCACGGCGCTGAACGCCCTCGCGGCGGCAGCACCGACGGGAAGCACGGTCGGTTGGGTGGTCACGCCGGTGCTGTCAGCGCGCGCGATCGACCGCGAGGATCCCGAGCTTCCGTCCCGGATCACGTTATTGGGCGCGGTGCAGCGCGAGCCGATCGCGTTTGTCGGCAACGTCGCCAACCCGCCTGAATCAGTCCAGGACATCGTGCAACGGGCCAGCCGAGACGCGGGCTCGCTGGCGTTGGGCACGCCGCCGCCGGGCAGCGCACCACATCTGGCGGCCTTGCGCCTGCAGGTGATGACCCAGACGCATTTGAACATCGTCGCGTTTCCCTCGGCCGCCGCCGCGCGGCAGGCGCTTCTTGGCGGCAATGTCGCCGCCGCGGTACTGGGCTTGTCCGATGTAATCGGGGCATTGCGGGACGATAAACTCGCGGGGCTTGGTATCGCGGCCCGGACCCGAGCGGGGATCGTTCCGGACATGCCGCTGTTGAAGGAGGCGGGCGTGCCATTGTCGGCGTGGATCCGGCGGGGGCTCGCGGTGCCAGTGGGAACGCCGGATGAGGTGATGGCGCCGCTGATCAAGGCAGCGAGCAAGATCGCCGACGATCCGGCGTTTCGTGAGGACTGCGACGCGAGGGGTTTGCTGGCGGCATGGAGCGATAGGGCCGCGTGGACGGCTCAGGTCGAGCATGAGCGGCGGGATTTGTCCGCGCTGTGGGCCGCCGATCCATGGCTGAGCGCCACTGGTCAATAGAGAGGGCCGATGGTGGACGCGCATTCGACGATTTCCGCGCGACGGAAAATGCGGTAAACAAAGCTGGTATGTTAACCGACCTCCCTAATTTGTTGACGTTATCGCGCATCGCGGTGATACCCGTGCTGGTCGGTCTGGTGGCGCTTGGCTATCCGACGGCGGATTTATTGGCCTGTATTTTATTCAGCGCCGCCGCGATCACCGATTATTTCGACGGCAAACTCGCCCGTGCCTGGCGGCAACAATCCGATCTCGGCCGGATGTTGGATCCGATCGCGGATAAATTGCTGGTGGGCGCCACGTTGATGATGCTGGTCGGGATGAACCGGCTGTCGTTTCTCGGCTTGTATCCGGCGATCGTGATCATGTTGCGGGAAATTCTGGTGAGCGGCTTGCGCGAGTATCTGGCGGGAATCCGGATTGGATTGCCGGTGACGCAGCTCGCGAAATGGAAGACCGGATTTCAGATGGGGGCGTTGGGGACCCTGCTGGCCGGGGATACCGCGGCGCGGGTCCTGCATGTGTCGTTCATTCCGGTTTCGTTGATTGGGGAAACGATGCTGTGGGGCGCCGCGGTGCTGACGCTGGTGACCGGCTGGGACTATTTGTTGGCCGGCCTGCGCCATGCCTCGAAGCCCAGAAGCCTGAAGGTGATGGTGATGGTGGACGAGCACCATGGAAACGGCGCTCCCGCCGGCCGAGGCATCGCTCCCGGACCTCCCGCATGACGGCGAAGGCTCCGGATTGAAAGTTCTGGGGATCGTCGGCTGGTCTGGCAGCGGCAAGACGACGCTGCTCGTGGCGATGCTGCCGCTGTTGCGCGGGTTTGGGTTGACCGTTTCGACGATCAAACATGCCCATCACGGCTTCGACATGGATCGCCCAGGAAAGGATAGCTATCGGCATCGGGAGGCCGGCGCGCACGAGGTGCTGGTCGTGTCGTCCCGCCGATGGGCGTTGCTGCATGAAAACGATGGTTCAGAGCCGGATTTGCCCGACATGCTGACGCGTCTGGCACCGGTCGATCTGGTGCTGGTGGAAGGATACAAGTCGCATCCTTTCCCGAAGTTGGAGGTTTGGCGGCCATCTCTGGGTCAGCCTCCCTTGTGGGATCGGGAATCTCAGGTTGTCGCGATTGCGAGCGATTCAACCGCAAATATCGGTGATCGCGAACTTCTTCCATTGAATCAACCGGCGGTCGTCGCTACGTGGATCCGATCAGGTCTGGTGAGTGGTTCATGGTAGGGGCGTGTAACAGGGTTCTTGAGCCCGCGATCAACCCGGGCCACACTTGGCCCCGCGCGCGCGACCCGCGGGTGAATTTTTGGAGCCTGTCCTGATGCGGCGTATCGCCCTGCTTAGCCTGACGACGTTGCTCACGGGCTGTAATCATTACCCGCTGCTCAGTGCGCCATTCGCGACTGGATCCAACCCCAATCTGCCATTGACGGACAGCGTGAACATGAGCCGGGTGCAAGGGCGGGAGGTGGCGGTGACGCCGCTGAAGACCGAACCTGGCGATATTTGGCCGGGGCCGCTGCCACCGCCGCGTTCGTTACAGGATTTGGAACGTCAGGGAGGAACGGGCATGCCCGCGGCGCCCGCGCGTGGCTCGCCGCTCGACCGAGCGGGGAAGAATACGTTGACCGCGCCGTTGCCGGGCGGCGCGCCGAGCGCGGCTCCGGGTGGCGGTGGTGCGACGCCGGGTGCGCCCGAGGGCGACCGGCGGATCATCGTTCCGAATGGCAACGGGACGAGCACCGTGATCCATCCGGATGGGCGGATCGAAACCATTCCGACTCCGAAGTGACATCCGGGGGGACGGTCATGCCGGGATCCCTGACCATTCTGTATTTCGCCTGGCTGCGCGAGCGCGTGGGGCTCGCGGAAGAATTGCTGATGCCTCCGGCGTCGGTCAAAACAGTCGCGGACCTGATGTTACATTTGGTGGGGCTGGATGAGCGGCATGCCAATGCGTTCCGTTACAGTGAAACGATCCGCTGCGCGGTCAATCAGGAGTTCGCCGAGCGCGAGACTGTGATCCAGGCTGGCGATGAGATCGCGTTTTTTCCACCGGTGACGGGAGGCTGAGGTGTCATGGCAAAAATCGTCGTGCGGACCGAGGATTTCGACGTGGCGATTGAGATCGCGGGCCTGACCGGCGGGCGTACCGATATCGGCGGATTGGGTTGTTTCATCGGCATCGTGCGCGACGACAAGGCGCAAGGGATGGCGGATGGGGCGATCAGGGCTTTAACCCTGGAACATTATCCGGCGATGACGGAACGCGCGTTAACCCGCATCACTGATGAGGCGGAACGGCGTTGGGCGCTTCTGGGGTGCACGGTGATCCACCGCGTCGGCCGCATGCTGCCTGGGGAGAATATCGTTCTTGTACTGGCGGCGTCCGCGCATCGTCAGGCGGCTTTGGACGCGACGGCGTTTTTGATCGACTGGCTGAAGACGAAAGCGCCGTTTTGGAAGCGGGAAGAATTCGCGAACGGCGACGGCGCCTGGGTTGAGGCGCGTCAATCCGACGACGCGGCGAGCGCGCGTTGGACTGGTCCGGCCGCGAAAGATCCTGTCTAGCAGCCTGTCGGACTGAGTTTTTCGGCAACCGATCCGCGTGGACCTGGAGGTGGCGTACGGCGACCGTCAGTCTGTTATAGAGGCGTGACGGGCTCCACACTTGGCCACAGCGGCTTTGTCCAGTCTCTGACCCGTCGATTGTGATGAAAAA
>JAYVXQ010000315.1:0-13819 GCA_043785025.1 Acetobacteraceae bacterium | reverse complement strand
ACGTCGCCGAGATGCACACGCCCGAGGCGCTGAACGACCTGCTGCCCCAGGCGGATTTCGTCATCCTGACGGTCCCGCACACGCCGGCGACCGAGGGCTTTTTCGACCGTGCCCGCTTCCGGCACATGAAAAAATCCGCCTTTTTCATCAATATCGGCCGCGGCATGACCACCCGCCTCGACGACCTGGTCGCCGCGCTGAACGCCGGGGAGATCGCGGGCGCCGCGCTCGATGTATACGAGGTCGAACCATTGCCCACCGATCATCCGTTATGGACGATGCCAAACGTCCTGCTGACCCCGCACATGGCCGGCCACGGACCGTATTTGAACGACCGCCGCTATGCGATCATCGAGGAAAATTGCCGCCTGTTCGCCGCCGGAAAACCGTTGCGTAACGAGGTCGATAAGCGCGCCTGGTTCTGACCCGCCTCACGGCATCCGGAACGTGAACCGGGTTTCCACGGGCGTTGACGTCACCGTCAACGCCCCGCCATGCGCCTTGGCGATCTCCTGCGCGATATACAAACCAAGGCCCAACCCCTCCCGGCTCGGACGCACCGACGCCCGATAGAACGGCTGAAACAACCGGCCCATCTCCTCGGGCGGGATCGGCGCGCCGGCATTGGCGACCGACAGTTCAAACCCCGCGCCGCCGCCCACCGCGCGCACGCGCACCGGCTGATCGACGGCGCCGTAGGTCAGCGCATTTCCCAGAAGGTTCGACAGCAATTGCGCGATCCGTCCGCGATCGCAATCGACGGGTTCAACGAGCGCGAAATCCGTCTCGACCGCGCGGTCCGGCGCGGTGATCGTCAGTTCGGCGATCACCTCCCGCAACACCGGCTCCAACGGCTGGTCCGCGTCCCGGTTCAGCGTCAGCCCGCCGCCCAACCGGCCCCGCGCGAAATCCAGGATATCGGCGATCAACACCGACATGCGCGCGGCGCTGTCGCGCATCATGTCCGCCAGCAGCAGGGCCCGATCGTTCAACGGGGTCTTGCGCAGCAGCGTCAGCCCAGAGGTGATCGCGCTCAACGGGTTGCGCAAATCATGGCCCAGTACGGCCACGAACTGCTCGCGCAATTCTCCGGCCAGGCGCTCTTCGCTGATGTCGGTATTGGTTCCCAACCAGCGGAAAATCTGACCGTCCGCGCGGCGAACCGGCGTGACCCGGGTCAGAAACGGGCGGAACACCCCATCGGCGCCACGCAGAGGAAAGGTCATATCGAACGTCTGGCCACCGTCGATGCTGGCTTTCCAGCGCTCCAGCACATCCGGCAGCACCTCGGGATCGTGCACCGACTTCCAGCCCCAGCCCTGCATTTCCTCCAGGGTTGTGCCGGTATAGTCGTACCAACGCCGATTATACCAAAATATCCAGCCGTCGGCGTCAGCCATCCAACACAAGGCCGGCATCAGATCGGCCAACAGGTGGAACTGCGCTTCGGCGTTCGCGTCCGGTTCCATCAGTCTGGTCGATGTCCCTGTGCAACAGATCCAAAACATCCGGGCCGCGTCCGGTCATGCGCGAACACCGGACCCGCCCGCTCAAACCGGCATCCGCGCGGTCAGGTGCGTGGATCCCACTTTGACCCGCGGCGCCCCAACCCTCACCACGGGCCAATAGCGCTACCACGCGATCCATCAAATCGCAATCATCGTTCGATTTTCGGCGGGTTACCGGGGTCTCAGCGCAGCGCCCAGATGCCCTCACGCCCCGCCATTGCTCTCCCGCCACAGGTTGACCCGCCGCGTGACCTCCGCTTGCTCCGCCGGATTCAACTGCGCCAGCGCCGTGTGCAAATTCTCCGCCGCCGTCTCATGCAGAGCCCCGGACGCCGAGCGTTCCGCGGCCAACGTCAACCACATCGCCGCCTCGACATAGTCATACGACCCGCCGGCCCCGGTCAGGATCAAATATCCGACGGTATTTTGCGACACGACATCGCCGAGGTCGGCCGCCTTGCGCGCCCATTCCAACTGTCGCGCGTCGTCACGGGCGAGCCCCTCGCCGGTGCCATAGGCCACCGACAACATCCGCGCCGCGACCGCGTTGCCGCCCGCCGCCGCGATCCGGTAATGCTTCACCGCCTTGGCCCGATCGCGCGCGATCCCCGCCGCGCCAACCCAGTAAATGCCGCCGATATTCGCCTCGGCGGTGGCGGAGCCGAGATCGGCGGCGAGCCGGTACAGTCCCAACGCCCCCACCTCATCCGCCGGCCCGCCCCGCCCCAACATCATCATCGCACCCAGATTGAGCGCCCCGCTGGCATCCGCCCGATCGGCGGCGCGTTTGAACCAGCGCCGCGCCTCCACATCATCCACCGCGAGACCCAACTCGCCATCCCGCGACGCGCGGCCCAAACGATCGCAGGCGGGCCCGACACCCTTGTCCGCCGCTGCCCGATACAGCGCGACCACCCCGGCCCGATCGTAGGGTCCCCGATCGTCTGGTTGGGCCTCCTTCATCATCGCGAGGCCAAGCAACGCAACCGGCTGCCCCAGAGACGCCGCGAGCTGAAACCACCGCGCCGCTTCCACGGCATCCTCGGCCTGGCCCAGAAGCCCGCCGCGATAGACCTCGGCCAGCCGCATCGCGGCGCGCGCGCCACCGTCGCCAGATCCATCGGGTGGCAGCGACGCGCTTTTGCGATACCAGCGCAAGGCCGCCTCCGGGTCGGCCGGCAGCCCATCGCCGATTTCGGCCAGCACGCCCAATTGAAATGCCGCGGCGGGGTCGGTCTCCGCCGTCAGCCGATACCAATAGACCGCCGTTTGGCTGTCGCGCCGCTGGCCCAACGCCCCGGTCCGCGCCGCGTCACCCATCCGGCGCCGCGCGGCGGGAAGTCCGGCATTGGCGGCCAGAGCGTACCAGACCGCCGCCTCGGCGCCATCCTTGCCAACCCCCGCCCCTTGCTCATACAGCCGCGCCAGCCCCAACCACGCCTCGGGCTCGCCCAACGCGGCCCCCGCGCGAAACCAGCGCACCGCTTCCGTCTCATCCCGCCCGCCAACCCACCCGTCCAAATACCCTGAGCCCAACACCGAAGCCGCGGCACCCGAACCCGCCTCCGCCGCCCGCCGGAACAACGCCGCCGCTTTCCCCGGGTCGGCCGCGACCCCGATCCCGGCGAGGCGCATCGATCCCAGTTGATGCATCGCCGCGGGCAGACCGCGATCCGCCGCCTCCGCGATCAACGAAGCCGCCCGCGTCGGGTCCTTCGCGATCCCATCCCCGTCCAGCAGCAGCAAGCCCAATTCAAACCGCGCGAGGGTCAGTTGCCGGCCCAGGTCGGAAGTCAGATCCTCGATTTGGCCGGAGGGCGGCGCCCGCGTCTGATCGACCGCCTCGGTCAACCAATAGGCGGCGCGCTCATGATCCCGTCCTGTTCCGTATTTGCCGGTCATGTATCCGCTGCCCGCGACGGCGGCGGCACGCATGTGGCCGAGGCCCGCCGCGCGCAGCAAATATAGCCAGGACTGCAACGGCTCCCGCGGATATCCGGCCTGACCATCCAGCAGGGTCGCCAACAGATAGGCGCCCTCGGCGTCGTCATGATCGGCGGCGCGGCGCAACCAGATCAACGCCTCCCCGGGATCGACGGCGGTGCCGATGCCACGGCGGAACGCATCGCCCAACGCGCGCTCCCCCGCCGGATCGCCGCGACCCGACGCCGCGCGATACAGCGTCAGCGCGCGGTCGGCATCGCGCTCCACGCCTTTCCCCGCTTCATACAACAGGCCAAGCCGCACCTCGGCGGGTCCGAACGCCTTCGCCGCCGCTTTTTTATACCAGGTTTCCGCCTCGATCGGATCGGGCGGGCCGGGGATGCCAAGCTCGAACGCGATGCCGAGATTGGTCAGCGCCGCCGGATTGCCCGCCTCCGCCGCCTTGCGGGTCCATTTCAGCGCCTCCGGCCAGTCGCGCGGCGCCCGATCGCCGCTGGCTTGTGCGACCCCCAACGCGGCGGCGGCGATCGGATCGCCCGCCTCGGCCGAGGGCAGCAACAGTTCGATCGCCCGGACCGTGTCGCGCGCGACGTCGTCCCCGGACAGCAGCAGCAGCCCCAACTCCCGCATCGCGGTTTTCTGCTTCAGCGCGACGGCGCGGCTCAACCAGCGCATCGCCTCCGCCGGATCGCGTTTCAGCTTCCAGCCATGCGCGTATAGCTGCCCCAGATCGGCCGCCGCCGCGCCTTCCCCCCGCATCGCCCGCGCCCGGAGCGCCTCGGGATCGATCCGCGTCAGATCAGGCGGCGGATTGTCCGGGACGATGAACGGCCCGCGCGCGGCGGCGGGGTCCGCCAGCAACCCGATGATCGCCAGAGCCACCGCGAGACCTGTTGTCAGGCCCCCCACCCTCATTTTTGCGCGACCGCCGATGACCACGGCGAGGCCGCGTCGCTGACCCCGATCACCGACCCGTCCGCCGCCCGCGTGATCACGTTGGGACAGGCGAAATTGATCGGCATGACCCCATGCTCCACCGCCTCCATCGGGCCGTCCGCCGCCAACGCCGCCAGCACATCCGCGGGCAAACGCCGGTCGGCCGAGACAGTGGCCGCGTCCGACACATCGATCCGCGGCTGATGCGCCGCCTGATCCGGCGTCATGCCGAAATCGGCGATGAAGCTCATGACTTGCGTCACCGCCGCCAAAATCCGCCGCCCGCCCGAGGCCCCCGCCGCCATCACCGGCCGGTCGCCTTCCCGGACGATGATCGGCGACATGTTGGTCAGCGGCCGCTTGCCCCCGCCGATCGAGTTCGGCTGGCCGGGAGACGGATCGAACCACATGATCCCATTATTCATCAGCACGCCCGAGCCCGGCAGCACCACACGGCTGCCCATCGAGGACAGCAACGTCGTCGTCATCGCCACCATGGTGCCCGCCTGATCGCACACCGTCAGATGCGAGGTGCAGGTTTCCGCCGCCAGAGGATCAGCATCGCCCAACCCTTCCAGCCGTTCGGCATAGGCGGTCTTCATCGCGCGCGCCAAAGCCGTGAACCAGGCCGCGTCCGGCTTCGGCCCGAACGTGACGTGTTGCATTTGATCCAGCACCCGCGCCATGGTCGGTGCCGCCGTCAGCCCGCCCGCCATCTGCACCGTCCGCCCGCGCCAGGCGTGGTCTGTCGCGGCCCGGACCCGCGCCCGGCAGTCGCGCAAATCCTCGGCTGACAGCACCCCGCCCATCGCTTTGACGTCGGCGACGATACCCGCGGCGATCTCGCCCTCATAAAAATCACGGGCCCCCGTGTCGGCCAAACGCTGGAGCGTGGCATGCAGCGCGCCCAACTGGAAAAACCCGGGCGAGCCCTGATACGGCGGATTGCGCGGCAACCCATCGGGCAAATAGATCCGCGCGCTTTCGGCGTATTCGCGCAGCACGGCGGCCGAGAACCCGACTTTCAACGTCGTGAACCAATCTTGCGGCAAACCGCGTTTGGCCAGCGCGATCGCCGGCGCGATCACCTCGCGGAACGGCAGCGTGCCCCATTGCGCGTGCATGTGACCGTAACCCGCCACCGAGGACGGGATCGCGAATGACAGCGGCCCATGAATATTGGCGTCGCCTTCAACCTCGGGCCAGGCGAAGAAATCATTCTTCATCCGGCCCGTGAGCTTAAACGACGCCGGACTGAGCCCGCGCGGCGCCACCGGTCCGAAGTCCACCACGTCGGCCCGTTTCTCACCGGCGCGATGCACCAGCGCGAAGCCAATGCCACCCAGGCCCGAATTCCACGGCTCCACCGCCGCCAGAGCCAATGCGGTCCCCACCGCCGCGTCGATCGCATTGCCGCCGGCGTCCAGGATCGCGACCCCCGCCTCCGCCGCCGACCGCGCCTGCGCGACCACCATACCCCGCAGGCCCACTGCCGAGGGCTTGGTCAGCGCCCATTGCTGGGTCACGTGAGGCGCGGGGACGTATTCCATGCGGACTCTCCTGCTTCGCGGCGTTCCTGATGGCGGGTTGTCGGACAGGCGAGCCCTCGGCGTCAATCGTTGAGCGGGAGGCCGCGGGCGTTTTGGCGCCGACCAACAAGCCAACGCCTAACGCCCGCTTCTCAGACCTTGATGCCAAGCACCCGCGCCGCCGTCCCCCCCAAAATTCCCGCCTTCTGCGCCGCCGACAACGTCGTCGTTCCCATCACATGATCCACCGGATGCAGTTCCCACGGATACGGATAGTCACTGCCCAACATGATCTGGCTGGTGCCGACCTGAGCCGCCAGATGACGCAGCGCCTCGGATGTGAATACCAGCGAGTCAAAATACAACTGATTGAGGTATTCCGTCGGGTTCTTCTTCAACTTAATATTCGGATCGCAGCCCGCCGGCGAAACGAAACACGCGTGATCCGAGCGCGGCGCATAGGACGCCAGGAACCCGCCGCCATGCGCCGCGATCACTTTCAATTTCGGATAGGCATCCAACGTGCCCTGAAAAATCAGATGCTGCAGAGCGATCGTCGTGCCCAGAGGATTACCGACCGTGTTCGCCAGCCAGCCATTGCCCTTCAGCGCGTCCGCCAACTGCGGCACCCCCTGCGGATGGATGAACAGCGCCGCCCCCAGTTCCTCCGCCTTAGCCCAGACCGGATGGAACTTCGGATCTGAAAATGGCTGCCCGTTCACGGTATCGCCGATCGCGGCCCCGCGCAGGTTCAGCTTTTTCATGGCGTATTCCAGCTCGATCACCGCCTGCGCCGGATCCTGCAACGTCAGCGAGGCGAAGGCGGCGAAACGGTCCGGTTTGGCGGCGCATAATTCCGCCAGTTTTTCGTTTTGAAGTTTCACCGCCTTGACCGCCAGATCGCGTTCCTTGTTGTACCAATAAGGATTGATCGACAGCACCTCCATATCGACGGCCTGCGCGTCCATCGCTTTCAGCCGCTGCTCGATGACGATATTCGCCTCGTCATTGCCCTTTACGGTCGGATTGGTACCCAACGTCCGATCGCCAAAGATCGCGGCGGCATCAGGGAAAACGCAATGCGCGTGGACGTCGATCGTCTTCACCCGCTTGCCCGATACCATCACCGGCGACTTCGCCACCGCATGCGCCGCCCGCGGCAAACCGCAGCCGCAAAACACGATCCCCGCCGCGGCGAGGAAGCCTCTTCTGGTCGACATCGGCGTTTCCTTTTTTTGTTGTTGTTCGTTAGAGCATTATCCGATCAGGTTGACAAAACCGGGCGGATGAAAATGCTCGCCAAAACAAAGACGTAGAGCGGTATCCGTGAGTCAACGCGAACGGATACCGCTCTAGTAAAGCGTCGCCTTCAACCGCTCGGGATAGGCGCGGTCATACTCCACGCCATTGATCAACCCGCTTGTGACATCCGCGAGGATCGTGCCCGTGCTTGGCAGCGATTTCCGCTCGATCCGTTTGTCGGGGTTCCACAATTCCGACCGCACCAGCGCCTTCGGACACTGAAAATAAACCCGCTCCGCCGTCACCACGATTACCGTGCGCGGCAGCGTACCGCGCAACGGAAACCGTTCCAGCAGCGCCGGATCGGTGGAGATCACCGCCCGCCCGTTCACCCGCAGCGTCTCCCCCACGCCGGGGATCAGAAACAGCAGCGCCACCCGGGGATCGCGCAGAATATTACGCAGGCTGTCGGCGCGATTATTACCCCGCCGGTCCGGGATCAGCAGGGTCTTGTCATCGATGACATGCACGAACCCGGCGGGATCGCCGCGCGGCGAGGTATCGAGTCCCTCCGGTCCGCTCGTCGCCAGCACCACGAACGGCGAGGCCTCGATCATCGCGCGATAATGCGGATGAATATAGTCGATTTCCTTGGCGATCGCGCCTTGCGGGATCGCCCCATACAGCGCGTTCAACGCGGTTTCGTCGCGGACCAGATGATGTTCGGACACGATCGCGTCCATGTTTGCCTCCATCGCGGGTCCCAGATCATGCCGGAAGCCCGCGGCGGCATGCAAGCGGCGCAAGGGCATCATCCGGGCAGGTGAACCACCTGACCGGATGAAGATGCCCGCGGATACAGAAGTTTTAGCGCGATTTCCGATCGCCCCCGCGACCGGGATCGCGCTAAACTTTGTCCAGCGACATCATATCGCCGAACAAAACCCAGTGATCCCCCTCGAACCGCGCCATCTGCAGCGATTGCAGCGGATAGAAGTCATCCGGCCCGGTATTGACCTTCACGCCGGGCAGCATCAGCGGCACTTCCAAATTCTTGAGACTCGCCGCCTGACGCATCAGATTCTCCCGCGTCAGCTCATCGCCGCACCGGCGCAAAACCTCAGCGAATCCCACCACGGCGGCGTAGGAGCTGGCGTTCGAGCCTTCCAGCACATTCGCGTTGGGGTTCCATTTCGCCATGAACGCGCGCCATTCCCTGACATCCGGAAAGTCATCCCATTTGGGATCCGTCACATCCTTCAAATACTGCGCCGTCAGGATCCCCTGACAATTCTCCACCCCCGCCGGCCGCATCACGGCCCCCACGGAGGCCGCGACCCCCACCAGATAATGCGCCGGTTTCCAGCCGATCTCCGCCATTTTCTTGATTGACTGCGCGGCGAATTTGGGCGTGGAGATGTTGAAAAACACGTCTGCCCCGGTGTTGCGCAACTGCAGGATCTGCGAATCGACCGTGGGATCCGTCACCTCATAGGTCACGTCGGCGACGATGTGCTTCTTGAAACTGTCGGTCAGCCCCTCATGGAACCCGTCCATGTAGTCGTTGCCCATGTCGTCGTTTTGCCGCAGCACCGCGATTTTCGCGTCTTTGCGGTTGGTCAGAATGTGCTTGCCGTAAATCGCGCCTTCCGTGTGGTAATCCGGCTGCCAGCCCATCGTCCACGGATACTGTTTCGGATTGCCCCATTTCGACGCGCCGGTCGCCAGGAACAGATGCGGCACCTTCTTCTGGTTCATGTATTTATGGATCGCGGTATTGGTCTGCGTCCCCAACGGATAGAACAGGCAGAACACCTGATCCCGCTCCACCAATTGCCGCGCCAGCTCCACCGTCTTGGGCGGGCTATAGCCATCGTCCAGCGAAATGAAATTGATTTTCCGTCCGTTGATCCCGCCTTGCGTCTCATTCACCATCCGGAAATACGCCGCCTGATTGCGGCCCGCCACACCATACGCCGACGCATTGCCGCTGTAGGGCATCGTCTGCCCGATCTTGATCTCGGCGTCGGTCACGCCAACGCTGTATTTCTTCTCGGCCGATCCCGGACGCGACAGCAGCGTCAGACCAGCCCCCCATAACGCGGAACGGCGCGCGAGTTTCATGACTGTGGTTCCTTCCGGTGCGTGAGTTTCAACCAGACCGTTTCGATCCCGCCCATGATGCCGCGCGGCATGAAATACATCAGCAGGATCAGCAGAACGCCATAAATAGCCCATGCCGGCACGTCATAACGCAGCGAGAACGTCACTTTCATCCAATCCGAAATCGATTGCGAGGAGTTTTGGATCAGCACGATGAACGCCCCGCCCACCAGGCAGCCCGGCAAAGACGCAATCCCGCCGACCACCAGCCCGACCAGAAACGACACCGCCAATTGCAAGGTGAAGCTATCAGGGGCCACATACGCAACCGTGATCGCCGACAACGCGCCCGCGACGCCCGTGATCCCCGCACTGATGCCGAACGTCACCGTCTTATATTTCGCGTTGTCGATCCCCATCGTCGCCGAGGCCATCGCGTGATCGCGGATCGCCATCATCGCGCGGCCACTGCGCCCCCGCAACATGTTCCGCACCACCCAGAACGCCAGCATCGCGACGATCAGGCAGACGTAATACAAATATTGATCCGGACTGAGGTTCAACATTTCGGGCGGGTCGGGTTTCTCCAGCACGAGCCCGCCGACCCCGCCGGTCCAACCCGCGATGCGCTTATATTTCAACAATTGCGGCACCGCGATCGCCAGCGTGAACGTCGCCAGCGCCAGATAATGCCCCTCCAGCTTCAACGCGGGGATACCGAACAAAAATCCCGCCCCGAAACACACCACCGCCGCGACCGGGATCGTCATCCAGTACGGCACCCCGAAAAAATTCATCAGAATCGCGGCGGTATAAGCCCCAACGGCGAAAAACGCGCTATGCCCTAACGAAATCTGCCCATTGAACCCAATGAGCAAATTCAACCCGAGGATGGCGATCGCGTTGATCAGCATCGCCTGGCCCATGAACATGAAATAGTCGAAACTGGGATCGGTCGTGACCAGCCCCAACAGAGGCAAAGCCGCCAGCAAAACCCAGAATCCGCCGGCGATCCAACTCAAACCGCCTTTGGTCGCCCAACTATTGGTGATCGCCGTCATGTCAGACCCGCCTCACGATCACCCGGCCGAACAATCCCGCCGGTTTCAGCAACAAAACCCCGATCACGATCGCCAAAGCGAAGGTCAGTTTCAACTCGTTGCCGATGATATAACTGCCTACCAAATTCTCCAGCACGCCGACGATGAACCCGCCCGCGACCGCCCCCATCGGATTGCCGATCCCGCCCACCAGCGCGCCCGCGAACCCGTACACCAAGATCCCGGTCATCATGTTGGGATCGAGGAAAACGATCGGTGCGACCAGCATCCCCGCCACCGCGCCAATCGACGCCGCCATGCCCCAGCCCAAGGCCAGCATCCACGACACCCTGATCCCCATCATGCGCGCCGATGACGCGTTCTGCGCCGCCGCCCGCATCGCCAGACCCAGAGTGGTGTAGCGGAAAAACACCGTCAGCAACCCCAACATGATCAACGTCACCGCGACCACGCCAACCTGCTGAATGCTGATCAACCCGTTGCCGAACACGTCACGCGCGGGAAACGGTGTCGGAAACTGCTTGATCGTGTAACTCCAGATCATTCCCGCCAGCGCGTTGAAAAACGACAGCAGCGCGATGAAACACACGACCAGGGACAACACCGGCGCCGTCTCCAACGGTTTCAAAATGACCCGCTGAATGAACAACCCGCCAAAGAACGCGACCACGATCGTCCCGCCAAACGCGAGCCAGTACGGCACCCCGGCGTCGATCATGGCCCATGCCAAATAGGTCGCGAACATCGCCATCTCGCCCTGGGCGAAATTGATATGATCGGTGGAGACGAAGATCATCACCAGCCCCAACGCCACACAGGCGTAAATCGCCCCGCTGGTCAGACCCGCCACAAGCTGCTGGATGAAAAATTCCATCGTCAGTACCCCAGATACGCGCGCCGCAGCGTCTCGTCATTTTTGATCATCGCCGACGGCCCCGATGTCACCACCCGTCCGGTCTCCAGCAAATACACGTGATCCGCGAGTTCCAGGGCCAGAGCCGCGTTCTGCTCGACGATCAGCATCGACACGTTTTGCTCCCGGTTGATCCGCGCCAGAACCCGGAAAATCTCCTGCACCACCAACGGCGCCAGTCCGAACGACGGTTCATCGAGCAGCATCAATTTCGGCGCCAGCATGATCGCGCGCCCCACCGCCAGCATCTGCTGCTCCCCGCCCGACAAGGTCCCCGCCTGCTGGTGCACGCGTTCCTTCAATCGCGGAAATAATTCGAACACCAGATCCATATCCCGCAGCGCCGCCGCGCGATCTTTCCGGATATGAAAGGACAACCGCAGGTTTTCCTCGACGGTCAATCCGGTGAACGTCCCCCGCCCCTCCGGCACCTGTGCCACACCCAAACGCACGATGTCCTCCGTGCTCGCGCGGGAAATATCCGTGCCCCCAAATGTGACCACCCCCGCGCGCCGCACCATGTTGCAAATCGCCCGCAAGGTCGTGGTCTTGCCCGCGCCATTGGCGCCTAACAAAGCGGTCACACCGCCCAACTCGATGCTCAGGTCGATCTCATACAGCGCCCGCACCGGCCCATACCAGGCGCTCAGTCCCTTGACGTCCAAAATCGCGGGCATCAGGCGGATGTCCCGAGATACGCCCTGATCACCTCAGGATGACGGCGCACTTCCGCCGGAGTCCCTTCCGCGATCTTGCGGCCGAAATTTACCGTGATGACCTTGTCGGACACTGACATGACGAGACTCATATGATGTTCCACCAACAAAACGGTCACCGCCTGTTCATCGCGCACCCGCCGGATCTGCTGTTCCAATGTCGCGACTTCCTCATGATTGAGACCCGCGGCGGGCTCATCCAGCAGCAATAATTTCGGCTGCGCCGCCAGCGCCCGCGCCAGTTCGACCCGCTTACGGATCGGAAACGGCAAACCGCCCGCCAGCCAATCGGTGAAGGGGCGCAAATCCATGAAATCGATCAGTTCCATCGCGCGATCCCGCGCCGCCGCCTGCTCCCGCACAACCGACGGCAACCGCAGCGCGTTGGCGAAAAAGCTGGAGTGCGTCTCCCCGTGCCGCCCCACCATGACGTTTTCCAGCACCGTCATCCGGTCGAACAGCGCCACATTCTGGAACGTCCGTCCGATCCCCATTTTTGAGATCATGTGCCGCGGCGTCGACAACACCGGCACACCCTCAAACAGGATCTCGCCCTCGTTCGGTTGATACAGCCGGCTCAGACAATTGAACAAGGTGGTCTTACCGGCGCCATTCGGCCCGATCAGCCCGACGATCTGCCCTTGCTCAACGTCAAACGAGACGGCATCCAGTGCGACCACCCCGCCAAAACGGACCGTCACCCCACGCACATCCAACAACGGTTCCGGCATCGCTCGAACGGTCTCCCTGCGCTGTGGATGACAACTCTCGAAGCGGAGACTGGAACCACCCAACGCACCATGCGGAACCTTCACGGCCGACGCAATGGCCGCGAGCCGGTCCAATTGGGCAATCGGGTGAATGAAGAAAATAACGGTTCGGTGCTAAAATGCTGTCCATTGTGATATCGATCCAAACAACCGGGGGATTTACCATTCATTTCGATAATGTGTGCAAACCATCAGCTGGAGATCTTGGCGGTAACGCCATCGATCGGGTCCGGGGTAAGTCGCCCTTGCGATTGCCGGCGAGGGCTGGGAGGGTGCCAGAAATTGGGCGAGAGGACGTGATGATGGCGGAAATGCGACGGCGCGCGATCGTGACGGCGGCGGTGGCTGCGCCATTCGTCAGCCATCGGGCGCGGGCTGAGGATAATATCGTCCGTATATCGAAACAATACGGCCTGGGATACATGTCCATGATGATCATGGAGCATGAGCATCTGATCGAGAAACACGCGGCGCGTCTGGGATTGCCCGCGTTGAAGACGGAATGGTCCGTACTGGGCGGGCCAACGCCGCGGATTGACGCGCTGCTGGCGGGACAGGCGGGGTTCATCGGGCCGGGCGGGACAACGCTCGCGACATTGTGGGACAAGACGGCGGGAACGCCCCGAGAGGTGCGCGCGTTGTCAGCATTGCAGTCGATGCCGTTCGTGTTCATGACCCGTAATCCGGCGATCCGTTCCATTACCGATTTGACGGACAAGGATAAGATCGCGCTGCCCGGCGTGAAGGTCACGGGCCACGCGCTGACGCTGGAAATGGCGGCGGCGAAACAATGGGGATTCGCTGACTACGCGCGGCTGGATCATCTGACGATCACTCTGGCGCACCCGGACGCGATGACGGCGTTGTTGGGCGGAATGTCGGAGATCAATTGTCATCTGGCGAGATCACCCTTTTATTATTTTGAGCAAGAGGCGGCGGGGATCCATCGTGTGTATAAGTCATACGATATCACCGGGGGCATGCACACCAACGGCGTATTATTAACAACGGCGGCGTATCGGGACGCGAACCCAACGATTTGCGCGGCGGTGCTGGCGGCGCAGATTGAGGCGAATGCGTTTATCAAGACCTCCCCC
>JAYVXQ010000314.1:0-4428 GCA_043785025.1 Acetobacteraceae bacterium | reverse complement strand
AGATGATCGCCGGACAACATCGTCGCGGCCAACGCGGCTGGGATCAATGGCTCAGGCGCCAGGCTGGCGCCGAGTTCTTCCGTCAACGCGCAAAACGCGCTGACGCCAAGGCCGGAGCCGCCGAGATCCTCGGAAACCATGAGACCCAGCCAACCCATTTCGCACATTTGCCGCCACACGTCGCGGTCAAAGCCTGGCGAGGTGAAGCGCAACGCGCGAATGCGCCGAAAATCGCCCGTTCTGGGCGCGATCCCCGCGGCGCTATCGCTGATCATCCGCAGGTCATCCGTGCCCGACATCGGTTTTCTCCCGTTCCGCTGGATCGTCGCCCGCCGTCTGGGCTTTGGTCAAGGCAATGCCGCGCATTTCCCGTCACACCGGAATTGGTCTAGCGTCGGGGGATGATCAGACCTCGCCACGTGGCTCTGGCCGCGGTTGTCCTCTCCGCTCTCGTGTCACCCGCGCGCGCGGATGCGATCGATGGCCATTGGTGCGATGACGCGAAGAAGCATCTGGAAATTCAGGGTCCCGCGATCGTAACGCAATCGGGCGCGCGGCTGACCGGCGATTATGACCGCCACGGGTTCCGCTATGTCGAGCCCGCCACGGGCAAGCCCATCGTGATGGTGCTGTACGGCGAATGGATCATGCACCTGAAAGCGGGCGATGGGCCGGAGGAAACCTGGCATCGCCGCGCCGCGCCAACAAGCTGATAAACTCCCGGGGAACGTAACGGATGAACGACAGCGTCAACATCGCCAAACCCGATTCCGTGGGTTGGGAACCGGAGCTCGCCGAGCTGCGCCACCGCCAGGCTTTGGCGCGCGAAATGGGCGGCAAAGAGCGCGTCGCGCGCCAGCATCAGGGCGGAAGGCTGACGGTACGCGAGCGCATCGATCATCTGCTGGACCCCGGCACGTTCAAGGAAATCGGCAGCATCGCGGGCAAGGCGCGGTACGACGCGCATGGTGAGATCACCGAATTCATGCCCGGCAACTGTGTTTTCGGCCGCGGCCTGATCGACGGGCGTCCGGTCGTCGTCGCGGGCGATGATTTCACCTTGCGCGGCGGCTCGGCGGATGCCTCGATCAAGGGCAAGCCGAAAATGTCGGAACAAATGGCGGCGCGCTTCCGCATGCCGATCATCCGCCTGATCGAAGGCTCGGGCGGCGGCGGCTCGGTCAAAACGATCGAAACGACCGGCCGCGCCAATCTGCCGGGAGGCCTCGGTGAGGGGACGCCGATCGACCTCGTCGCCATGAACATGGAAGAGGTTCCCGTCGTCGGCCTTGGCCTCGGCTCCGTCGCGGGTCTCGGCGCGGCGCGGCTGGTCGCCTCGCATTATTCCGTGATGGTGAAGGACATCGCCGCCGTGTTCGTCGCCGGCCCGCCGGTGGTGGAACGGTTGGGGGAGCCGCGCACCAAACAGGAACTCGGCGGCTGGACCATTCAACTGGCCTGCGGCGCGGTCGATGAGGCGGTGGAGACCGAGGATGACGCCTTCGAAATGACCCGGCGGTTCCTGTCGTATCTTCCGGGCTCGATCCACGAGCTGCCGCCGCGCGCCAAAGGCTGGGACCGGACGGAACGGCGGGATGAGACGCTGATCTCGGTCATCCCCCGGGTGAAGAAGCAGGCGTATTTGATGCGCAAGATCATTCATTCCGTATTCGATAAGGATAGTTTCTTCGAAATGGGGCGGATGTTCGGCCGCTCCATCATCACCGGCTTCGCGCGCCTGGACGGCTGGCCCGTGGCGGTGCTGGCCGGCGATCCGCTGTTCGAAGGCGGGGCCTGGAACGCTGACGCCTGCAACAAGATCATCCGTTTCGTCGACATGGCGCAAACGTTTCACTTACCGATCGTTCATCTGGTCGATTGTCCCGGCTTCCAGGTCGGATTGCGCGCCGAGAGCAGTGCCGTGATCCGTTGGGGTGTGCGCGCGCTGTCGGCGATCAACCAGACCACGGTGCCCTGGTGTTCGATCGTGGTACGCAATTGTTACGGTGTCGGCGGTCTCGGCCATCAGCCCGTGGGCCGGCTGTGCCTGCGCTATGCCTGGCCGTCCGCGAGCTGGGGATCGTTGCCGTTGGAAGGCGGGATCGAGGCCGCCTACCGCGCCGAAATCGACGCCGCCGATGATCCTCAGGCGAAGTTGGAGGAGATCGAGGAACGGCTGAACCGCCTGCGCTCGCCGTTCCGCACCGCCGAGGCGTTCTGGATCGATGAGGTGATCGATCCCCGGGACACGCGGCGCCTGCTGTGCGATTTCGCCACCCTCGCCGCGCCGTTGCGCGAGCCCGGACGGTCGCGTTTTGGAATGCGGCCGTGACGTGACAGCCTGGCTGGAGTCGCCTATGGTCTGTTGACGAAGCGGGACGGGGCCATCACAAGCCCCCGCGCGCACGATTGGGGTTTCTTCAACGGCCCGATCGAGGGAGAGGAGCTGAGGTTTGAAGCCGACCGATATCAGGGATCCTGATTATTTCCATAAAGTCGTGGATTGCCAGTGGGCTTGTCCGGCACATACACCGGTTCCCGAATATATCCGGCTGATCGCCGCCGGCCGTTACGCCGACGCGTTCATGATCAACTGGAAATCCAACGTATTTCCCGGCATTCTCGGCCGCACCTGCGACCGTCCGTGTGAGCCCGCGTGCCGCCGCGGCCGGGTCGAGGAAGAACCGGTCGCGATTTGCCGCCTGAAACGGGTCGCCGCCGACTATAAAGGCGACGTCTCCGATCGCATGCCGCCGCCCGCCACGACGAAGAACGGCAAGAAAATCGCCCTGATCGGCGCCGGTCCGGCGTCCCTCACCGTCGCCCGCGACCTCGCCCCCCTCGGCTATCACTGCGTCGTCTATGACGGCGACTCGCGTGCCGGCGGCATGATCCGCAGCCAGATCCCCAAATTCCGCCTGCCCGAGGAAGTGATCGACGAGGAAGTCGGCTACATCACCGCCCTTGGCCCAGACATGCGTCTGGGATCACGCGTCGACAGTCTGAAGGGCCTGCTGGCCGAGGACTACGACGCGATCTTCGTTGGCTCCGGCGCGCCGCGTGGCCGCGATCTGGATATCCCCGGACGCGCCGAGGCGGCCGCCAACATCCATATCGGCATCGACTGGCTGTCCTCGGTTTCGTTCGGCCATATCAGCAAAATCGGCCGCCGCGTGATCGTGCTTGGCGGCGGCAATACCGCGATGGATTGCTGCCGCTCCTCCCGCCGTCTCGGCGGCGACGACGTGAAGGTGATCGTCCGCTCCGGGTTCGAGGAAATGAAGGCCTCGCCCTGGGAAAAGGAAGACGCCATCAGCGAGGATATTCCGATCCTGAATTTCCTGGTGCCCAAGGCCTTCACGCTGAGAGACGGCAAACTGATCGGCATGAGTTTCGAAAAAGTCGTCGCCGAATACGATGCGAAAGGGCGCCGCCGGTTGGTGCCGTCGGGCGAGCCTGAGCAGTTCTTTGAGTGCGACGACGTGCTGGTGGCGATCGGCCAGGAAAATTCGTTTCCCTGGATCGAGCGCGATATCGGCCTGGACTTCAACGAATGGGACATGCCCGCCGTTGACGAAACGACGTTCCAGTCCACCAACCCGAAAGTGTTCTTCGGCGGCGACGCGGCGTTCGGTCCGAAGAACATCATCTGGGCTGTCGCCCATGGGCATCAGGCCGCGATTTCGATCCACAAACAGTGCATGGGCGAGGACATCAAGGAACGCCCGCCCACCGGGGTGAACATCACCAGCACCAAGATGGGCATCCATGAGTGGAGTTACGACAACGACATCTCCCTCGATCTGCGCTTCAAGGTTCCGCATCGCGACAAAACCATTTCGCTGAAGGACATTAAATCCGAGGTCGAACTCGGCTTTGACGACAAGCTGGCCTTCGCGGAAGCGCAACGCTGTCTGAATTGCGATGTGCAGACCGTGTTCTCTGACAAGCTCTGCATCGAATGCGACGCCTGCGTCGACATCTGTCCGGTGGATTGCATCAGCTTCGTCGACGATGGCGATGAAACCGATCTGCGGACGCGGCTGCAGGCGCCCGCGCATAATCTCAGCCAGGATCTGTATATTTCAGTCGCATTGAAGACCGGCCGCATCATGGCGAAAGACGAGGACGTCTGCCTGCATTGCGGCCTCTGCGCCGAGCGGTGTCCAACCGGCGCATGGGATATGGAACGTTTCCTGATCGACGTCGCACAGGCGGAACACGCATGCTTCAGCAAGTAGACCGTATCGAGGGCCTTCAGAGGGTCAATGATTTCGTTGTTAAATTCGCCAATGTGAATGGTTCCGGGTCGGCCAGCGCCAACGCGCTGTTCGCCAAGGCGGTGCTGCGGATGGGTGTCGCCTCGACCCCGCGCAACATTTTCCCCAGCAATATTCAGGGCCTGCCGACCTGGTATGAGGTGCGGGT
>JAYVXQ010000313.1:0-4430 GCA_043785025.1 Acetobacteraceae bacterium | reverse complement strand
GAAAATTTTCCGGCCGGTCAAACGCCACCCGCCATCCGCCCGCTCCGCCGTCATCCCCGGCAAGCCGCCGCGCGAGATCGATCCCAGATCCGCCTCGGTCACGCAGTTGTTGATCGCCCCGCCCTCGCGCGCCAGCGTCGCGCACAACTCCGCTGAAATCGCCGCCGGCAGCGTGCCGCCATCCAGCAGCCGCCCCATCAGCGCGAGGTTCATCCCGCACACCAGCGCCGTCGAGGCATCGCCCCGCGCCAAAATCTCCTGCGCCAGGACCATATCGAAAACGTCCACCGCCTCGCCGCCGAACGCCTCCGGCAACGCCAGCCGCAAATATCCGGACCGATGCAGATCGTCATAATTCTCGATTGGAAACCGGCCGAGGCGCTCATTCTCCGCGACGCGCGCGTCGAACCGGACCGCGAGGTCAGCCGCCAGCGCCATCAGCCTTCGCTGGCGTGGCGTCGCGTCGCGCAATCCCGGCATATGATCGAAACGAGTCAGGGTCATGGGGTCACACCGGCTCCGTCCATTCCCGCCAAAGCAAAATCAGAGCCGCCATGATCGCGGGCCCCAGAAACAACCCCAGCAATCCCCATGTCGCCACCCCGCCCAGAATGCCCAACAGCACCCAAATGAACGGCAGCCGTGTCGCCCCGCCGATCAGCGCCGGACGGATCGCGTGATCCGCCACGAACGTCACCACCGCGCCGATCGCCACGATCGCGATGGCCCCGCCGGTGCTCCCTTGCGCGACCGCCAGCAGCGCCGCCAATCCAAACGCCAGCGGCGCGCCCAGAGGGATCATCGCCCCGATCGCCGTCGCCGCGCCCAACATCGCCGGATGCGGCACCCCCACGACCAGATAGACCACATATAAAATCACGCCCTCGGCGAGCCCCACCAGCACCAGTCCATCCACCGTGCCATGCACCGAGGCGATGATTTGCAAGCCCAAACGCTCTCCCGCCGGACCGAACGCCCGCTCACTCGCGCGCCGCAACTGCACCGAAACGGCGTCGCCGTCCTTCAACAGGAAAAACACCGCCATCAGACAGAAGCCGAAAATCACCAGGCGGTGCAGCACCGCGAGCCCGAAATGCCGCCCCGCCAGCACGTATTCAGGATTTTTCAGGCGCGCCAGCAGTTCCCGCGCCGCGTCCGGATCCGACAGGTTATCCTTCCACCAGGACGCGACCTGCGCGCCCACGATCGGGATCTGAGCGATCAAATCGGGCACCGGAATGCCCTGATCCCGGGCACTGCCAACCCAGGCCAGCATCGCCCGCGCCTCGCGCCCAACCTGCACCCCCGCCAGCACCACCGGCAGCACGAACACCAGCGCGATGGCGGCCGTGAACAGGCCCGGCAGCAGGATATTGTGATGGCCCGGAGGCCACCGCCTTCGCGCCCGTTGATACATCGGCCAGACCGCGATGGTCAGGATCCCAGCCCAAACCAGAGCGGGCAAAAACTCCATCAGCGTCCAAACGCCAAGTGCCAACAGCACCAGCGCGAGCACAGCCCAGTACACCCGCCGCGTGCGGGCCTGGATGGGATCGTCGATCTGTGAATCGTTCATGGCGGCAGTGGACACGAGCGGCCGCGCGCTCACAAGACCGCTGTCTCAGGATAAAATCAGATCGTCCAGCCGGAAACGCGTGATTTTCGCGACCTCGCCCAACGCGGCGTCGATCTCCTGCTCCGGCGTATGCGCCAGCCGCGCCGTCATCGCCGCCAGAATCGCCGCCCGGTCGCGCTGCCCGCGCACCGCGATGATGAACGGAAAGCCGAACTTTTCGCGGTATGCCCGGTTGAGCGCGTTGAACGACGCCGCCTCGTCCCCCGCCAACCGATCCAGCCCCATGCCGCCCTGCTCAGACGCCGAGGCCGCCGTCAGATCCGCGGTCACAGCGAGTTCCGGATGCGCCCTTAACAGCAGCAAGCGCCGCGCGGGCCCCGAAGCCGTCACCACGCCCAACATGGCCGCATGCAACGCCGCGATCGAGGCGAAGGGCGCCTGTGCGAACGCCGCCGCCGCGACCCACGGCGAGTGTTCGAAAATCCCCCCCAACACCGACACGAAATGATCCGCCCCGTGGGTGTTCAAACCGAGCAAATCGACCGCCATGAGACCTCCGCGCGCCAGGTCCTGAATCATGGCAGGCGCGATCCACGGTGTCACCGGCGGGGTCACCGGCAGGCGGTACGGTTCTTGCGCCGAACCGATCATCGATGTCCGAGGATCCCATGAAGCGCCGCACATTCCTAACAACAACCGCCGTGGTGCTCGCCGCCCCCGCGATTAAAAACGCCGCCGCGCAAACCGCCCCAACCCGCGAGGAAACCCTGGTTCTCGTGCAAGAATACGGCCCCAACAGCATGGACATGCAGGGCATTGGCTCGGCCCAACCGGTCAACGGCGTCTCGCTCAACTGTTACGACACGTTGATCCGCTTCAAACGCATCCCGTTCGCCGAGGGCATCCAAACCCACGACCTGAAAAACTACGAACCAGGCCTCGCGACGTCGCGGCAGGTCGCCAGCGATGGCATGAGCTGCACGTTTAAGCTGCGCGAGGACGCTCAATTTCACAGCAAACGCCCGGTAACGGCCAAGGATGTGAAATGGTCGATGGATCGCGCGGTCTCGATCGGCGGCTTCGCGACCACGCAGATGGCGGCCGGCAGCCTGGAAAAGCCCGAGCAGTTCGTCGCCGTCGATGACAAAACATTCCGTATCGATTTCGTCCGCCGCGATAAGCTGACGATGCCCGATCTGGGTGTCACCATCCCCTTCATCTTCGACCACGAAACCGCCCTCGCCAACGCCGCCGGCGATCCCTGGGCCAAGGATTATTTGAAAAACAACGTCGCCGGCAGCGGCGCCTTCAAGGTCGAGAGCTGCAAACCCGGCACCGAAACCATCTACACCCGCAACGACGACTGGAAATGCGGCCCGATGCCGCAATTGCGCCGCGTCATCGCCCGCGACATCCCCTCCCCCTCCACGCGCCGTGCGCTGATCGAGCGTGGCGACGCCGACATATCCTACGGCCTGCCGCTCCTACGGCCTGCCGCCCAAGGACTTCAAAGACCTCGCCGAGGCCGGGAAAGTGCGCGTCGCCGCCGTCCCGGTCCCGAACGCGATCTGGTATGTGGCGCTGAATTCCGCCAACCCGCCGTTCAACGACGTCCGCCTGCGCCAGGCCGTGGCATGGGCCATCCCCTATGAAAAAATCATGTCGGCGGCGCTGTTCGGCCGCGGCGTACCGATGTGGGGCGGGCCCGAGAAAGTCGGCAAGATCGGCTGGCCGGTGCCCTCGCCCTACAGCACCAATATCGAGAAAGCCAAAGCTCTCGTCGCCGCCGCCACTGGAGGCAACGGCCTCTCGACCACGCTGCTGTTCGACGCGGGCTCCGCCACCATCGCCGAGCCGATGGGCGTCCTGGTGCGGGAAAGCCTCGCGCAAATCGGCATCAAGGTTGAGCTGAACAAAATCCCCGGCGCCAATTTCCGTGGTGAGCTGAACAAGAAAACCGCGCCGATGGTGATCAATCGTTTCGGCGGCTGGCTCGATTGGCCGGATTATTTCTTCTTCTGGAACTATCACGGCCGCAATTCGATCTTCAACGTCGCGTCCTACCAAAATCCCGCCATGGACAAATTGATCGATGGCGCGCGGTTCGCGGCGGACGATAAATCCTATGAAACCGACGTCCGCGGCTTCCTGCAAATGGGCATGGATGAGGTGCCGATGATCCCGATCTGCCAACCGTTCCACGACGTCGCGATGCAGAAAAAGATCTCCGGCTATGTTCACTGGCCATGCCGGGAGCCGGATTTCCGCTTCCTCGTGAAAAGCGCCTAGGCGGCGATGCGCGCCGTCCTGTTCCGGCTGGCGGGCGCGCTGCCGACCTTGTGCGGCGTCGTACTCGTCACTTTCCTGCTGACCCGCGTACTGCCGGGCGACACCGCGACCTATTTCGCCGGGCCCACCGCCAGTCCGGAATCGATCGCGCAGATCAAGGCCAGCCTCGGCCTCGATCGACCGCTGCCGGAGCAGTTCTGGCGCTATCTGGTGGCGCTGTCGCACGGCGATCTCGGCATGTCGCTGACCACCGGGCAGCCGGTGCGGACCGAACTGATCAACCGCCTGCCCGCCTCGGCCGAGTTGACCCTGTGCGGTCTGTTCCTGGCCATCGGCATCGCCGTGCCTTTGGGCGTCATCGCGGCGGTGCGCCAGGGCTCGATCATCGATCACGCCTGCCGCATCGTCGCCACCGCGGGCGTGTCGTTGCCGGTCTTCTTCACCGGCCTGCTGTTGGTCTACGTGTTCTATACCCGGATCTCTCCGAAATCCGGGTATCCTTTTGGTTTTGCGCCCGCCGCCACACCAACCCTGGGCGCGTATACCCGGATTTCTCCGAAACCCA
>JAYVXQ010000312.1:0-4434 GCA_043785025.1 Acetobacteraceae bacterium | reverse complement strand
CGATCGTCGATCGGGTGATGGAGAACGCCGCCGTGCCGACCGGCCAGTATTTACGGCCGGGGTCGTTCAGCTATGCGCCCGATGTCAAACCCACGGAGTTCGATCCGGCGCGGGCGAAAGTGTTGCTGACCGAGGCGGGATTTCCCGATGGGCTGACCGTCACCATCAACGGGCCGAATGATCGTTACGTCAACGACGCGAAGATCATCCAGGCGGTCGCGCAGATGTGGCAGCGCATTGGCGTGCGCACGACGGTCGAGGCGATGCCGTGGAACACCTATGTCGCGCGGGCCGGCAAGCAGGAGTTTTCGATCTTTCTGTTGGGCTGGGGCGTCGGCAGCAATGAGGGGCTCAATCCGTTGCGGGCGCAGATCGCCACCTGGAACGCGACCCGGGGATTGGGCACGGCCAATCGCGGGCGTTATTCCAATGCCGCGGTGGATCAGTTGATCGATCAGGCGATGGGCACGATGGACGATCCGGCGCGCGAAAAAATCATCCAGCATGCGATGAAACTGGCGATGGACGATGTTCCCGTCATTCAGTTGCATTTGCAGAAGAACATCTGGGCTACGCGCGCCGGCCTCGTTTACGAACCCCGGGTCGACGAAAGCACGCTGGCGATGGGCGTGCACGAGGCGAAATGATCACCTGGACGATACGCCGCCTGATCCAGGCGCTGTTCGTGGTGCTGGCGATGACGGTGATCGTTTTCGCCGGCGTGCACATCATCGGCAATCCCGTGGACATCCTGATCTCGCCTGAGGCGGATCAGGCGGAGCGGGCGCGCATTATCGTCAGCATGGGGCTCGATCAACCGTTATGGAAACAATACGCTTTATTCCTGAACGGGGCGCTGCACGGGGACCTTGGACGGAGCTTCGTGTTCAATGAGCCAGCGTTGAAACTGATCGCGCAGCGGATGCCGGCGACGTTGGAGCTGGCGGTGACGGCGGTTTTGATGTCGATGTGTTTTGGGGTGCCTCTGGGACTTTACGCCGGGTTGAACCCGGATAGTTTCGGCGGGCGCGCGATCATGGCGGGCAGTATTCTGGGGTTTTCGTTGCCGACATTCTGGGTCGGGTTGATGTTGATCATGGTGTTCGCGGTGCAGTTGGGCTGGCTGCCAAGCACCGGACGCGGGCAGACCGAGACGTTGTTTGGTATTCCCTGGTCGTTCCTGACCTGGGATGGATTGCGGCATATGTTCATGCCCGCGTTGAACCTGTCGCTGTTCAATATCTCGCTGGTGTTGCGCCTGACGCGCGCGGGGGTGCGTGAAACGTTGCCGATGGACTACATCAAATTCGCCCGCGCCAAGGGGCTGACGCGGACACGGGTGATTTTCGTGCACGTGTTGAAGAACATCATGATCCCCGTGGTGACGGTGCTTGGGCTGGAGCTTGGGTCGACGATCGCGTTCGCGGTGGTCACCGAAAGCGTGTTCGCCTGGCCGGGCATGGGGAAGCTGATCATCGACAGCATCAACGTGTTGGACCGGCCGGTGATCGTCGCGTATTTGATGATGATCGTGCTGCTGTTCATCGTCATTAATCTGGTGGTCGATATTTTGTATATGGTCCTCGATCCGCGGGTGCGTCTGGGTGGCAAATCGTGAAGGAGGAAACCCCGCTTCGCCGTTTCATCTCGCAATTCGCGGAATCACGTCTGGCTTTATTCGGACTGGTGATTTTCGTTATCATCGCCTTGCTGGCGCTGACGGCGAGTTGGATCACGCCGCAAAATCCGTACGATCTCGCGCAGTTGGACATCATGGATGGACGGTTGGCGCCGGGGACGAAATCGGCGGCGGGGTATACGTATTGGTTGGGCACCGACGACCAGGGCCGCGATATGTTTTCGGGCATGTTATACGGGCTGCGGATCAGCCTGGCGGTCGGCATCGGCTCTGCGTTGTTCGCCGCCGTCGTCGGCACCACTCTGGGCCTGATCGCGGCATGGGCTGGGGGGCGGACGGACGCGCTGATCATGCGGCTGGTGGATTTGCAATTGTCATTTCCCTCGATCCTGGTCGCGTTGATGATCCTGGCCGCTCTGGGCAAGGGATTGATGAATGTCGTGATGGCGCTGGTGATCGTCGAATGGGCGTATTACGCGCGCACCACGCGGGCGACGGCGATGGTGGAGCGGCAGCGCGAGTATATCGAGGCGGCGGAGTGTCTGGCGCTGCCGAAATGGCGGATCATGTTCCGGCATTTGCTGCCGAACTGTCTGCCGCCGCTGATCGTGATCGCGACGCAGCAGGTCGCGCGCGCCATCGCGTTGGAAGCGACTTTGTCGTTTCTGGGCCTTGGCGTTCCGATCACGGAACCATCTCTGGGTTTGCTGATCGCCAACGGATATCAATACATGTTATCCGGAAAGTATTGGATTAGCGTCTATCCGGGCATCGCGCTGCTGGTGACCATCGTGTCGATCAATCTGGTGGGGGATCAATTGCGCGACGTGCTCAATCCCCGGCTGCAACGATGACCGCGACGCTGGAAGTGCGCGACTTGCGCACGCATTTCTTCACCCGCGCCGGGGTGTTGAAAGCGGTCGACGATGTGTCGTTCTCGGTCAATCGCGGGCAGGTGTTGGGACTGGTGGGGGAGTCGGGTTCGGGCAAGTCGGTCACTGGGTTTTCGATTATCGGACTGGTGGACGCGCCGGGACGGATCGCCGGCGGATCGATCCTGTATCAGGGACAGGATCTGGCGCGGCTGCCGGAAAATGAGATGCGGTCGCTGCGCGGCAATCGCATCGCGATGATTTTCCAGGATCCGATGATGACATTGAACCCGGTGCTGCGGATCGATACGCAGATGATCGAGGCGGTTCAGGCGCATGCCGATATGCCGCGGGCGGAGGCGCGCCAGCGGTCCCGCGACGCACTCGGTCAGGTTGGGATCCCGAGCCCCGAGGAACGGCTCAGCGCCTATCCGCATCAGTTTTCCGGCGGGATGCGCCAGCGCGTGGCGATCGCGATCGCGTTGTTGCATCGGCCGGATTTGCTGATCGCGGATGAGCCGACGACGGCGCTGGATGTGACGATCCAGGCGCAGATTCTGGCGACGGTGCAGGAACTGGCGGCGAAACATGGCACCGCGTTGATCTGGATCACGCATGATCTGTCGGTGATCGCGGGCCTCGCGGACCGGATCGCGGTGATGTACGCGGGCCGGATCGTGGAGGCGGGGGACGCGGCCTCGGTGCTCGATACGCCGTTGCATCCTTACACACATGGATTGATCGGCAGCGTGCCAAGCCGCAACAAGCGCGGCGAGAGATTGCGGCAGATCCCGGGGACGACGCCAGACCTGCTGTCGCTGCCGGCGGGGTGCGCGTTCCGCTCGCGCTGCGCCCATGCCGACGCGGCGTGCGAGATCGAGCCGCCGGTCGCGCGGATGGATGGGCGGGATTTGCGCTGTTTTCATCCGATGGCGCACGCGGCATGACCGTGCCGATCATGGAATTGCGAGGCGTGTCGAAGCGATTTGGTCCGACCTATGATGCGGCGGCGCGGTTTACACGTTCCGTGGGGCGGTATTTCGGGAAGGTGCCGCGCGAGGAAACGGTGCACGCGGTCGATACCGTGTCGATGACGATCCAGCGCGGCGAGGTGATCGGGCTGGTCGGCGAATCCGGTTGCGGCAAATCGACCTTGGGGCGGATGGTCGCGGGGATCATGCGGCCGTCGGATGGGCAAATCCTGTTCGAGGGGCGGGAGCGTGACGGGGATAAAGCGACGAAATTGAAGACGCAGATGATCTTTCAGGATCCCTATGCGTCGCTCAATCCGCGCATGCGGGTCGCGGATATCGTGGGTGAGGCGCCATTAGCGCATAAGCTCGTATCGCGCGGCGATTTCGATGCCTATCTGGACGGGCAGATGCGGCGCGCGGGCCTCGATCCCGCGTTCAAGCGGCGCTATCCGCATCAGTTTTCCGGCGGCCAGCGGCAGCGCATCGGCATCGCGCGGGCCTTGGCGGTGCAGCCGGAGTTTCTGGTGTGCGATGAGGCGGTAGCGGCGTTGGACGTGTCGATCCAGGCCCAAATTCTCAACCTGTTCATGGATTTGCGAGGCGCGCTGAATTTAACCTATTTGTTCATCAGTCACGACCTTGGCGTGGTCGAGCATTTGTCCGATCGCGTGGTGATCATGTATCTGGGCCGTATCGTCGAGGAAGCCACGGCCGAGGAAATCTTCAGTCACCCCAACCATCCCTATACCCGCGCTCTGCTGGCCGAGGTGCCGCGGATCGATGCGCGCAAACATCGGTTTACCGCGCTGACCGGGGAAATCCCGAGCCCATTGCACCCGCCCTCTGGCTGTCATTTTCATCCGCGCTGTCCGCACGCGATGCCGCGCTGTTCCATCGAGGCGCCGGTCGCGCGGGAGGTCGCCCCCGGTCATCGCGCCGCCTGCCATTT
>JAYVXQ010000311.1:0-4447 GCA_043785025.1 Acetobacteraceae bacterium | reverse complement strand
CAGACGTCGCGGATCGCCGGGGTTTCCAGCACGGCGGGATCGGTGGCGAGGCGGACGAAGGTGAAACCCGCGGCGGCGATATCCTTGATCGCGGCATCGCTCAACCACTGGCGCAACGCGGCGGGATCGCGGCTGGAGGGAAAGCGGAACCAGCCGGTGATGTTCAGGCCGCGTTTCAGGACCGCCACGCGGTCTGGCGCCGGGGCGGACCGCGCCGGAAGGCCAGCCGCGCACAGGATCAACAGCAGAACCAGAAAACGCTTCATTCGCGGACCGGAATCGTCACCCGGCTCGGGTGAAACCGTTCGACCAGATATAATGGCCGCTGCTTGGTTTCATTGAACACCCGCCCGAGATACTCGCCGATGACGCCCAATGTCATCAATTGCACCCCGCCGAGGAACAGGATGACGGTCATCAGGCTTGGGTAACCGGCCACGGGATTGCCGAACAGCAGCGTCTTCACGATCACCTGCGCGCCGAACCCGACCGCCAGCAACGCCACCGCGAGACCCGCATAGGTCGCGACTTTCAGCGGCATGACGGTGAAGCTGGTGATGCCTTCCAAAGCGAAGTTCCACAGGCTCCAATAATTCCATTTGGTGGTGCCGCTCTCGCGCGGCGCGCGATCGTACAGCACGGTCGTGGAGGGAAACCCAACCCAGGCGAACAGACCTTTCATGAAACGATGCTGTTCGCGCAATTGTCGCACGGCGTCGACGACGCGGCGGCTCATGAGGCGGAAATCGCCGGTGTCCTCGGGCATGCGGACCCGGCCGGCGCGGCGCATCAGGCGGTAGAACACATGCGCGGTGAGTTTTTTCAGCGCGGTTTCGCCGGCCCGTCCGCGGCGGCGGGCGCACACCATGTCGAAACCCTCCCGCCACGCGGACACCAGATCGGCAATGACCTCCGGCGGGTCCTGCAAATCGGCGTCGATGACGATCACGGCCTGACCCAGAGCGTGATCGAGACCGGCGGTGGTGGCGATCTCCTTGCCGAAATTGCGCGACAGCGACACCACGGCGATGCGCGAATCGTCGCGGCGCAATCGCTCGATCACCGCGCGCGTCGTGTCGGTGCTGCCGTCGTCGATATAGATCACCTCCCACGCGCCCAAATGCGTCATCGACGCGGACAGGCGGCGGTGAAATTCGGGCAGGCCGGCGGCTTCGTTGAAGGCGGGCACGACGACCGAGAAGACCGGCCCGTCAGCGACGAAACCGCTGGCGTCCAGCGGATCGTCGCCTTCAAAAATAGTCGTCAGGACATCGAGCATTGGCAAGGTCCGTTAACGTTTCACCGGTAAGCTGCGCAGTCTGACGCCAAGGAATGAATCGTTGGTTAACGCCGCGCCGGAAAACCGCCATTGGGCATGGACGCTCGGTCCCTGCGCGGTCGTGCTGTGCCTCGCCGCTTGGGCGCGCGGGGCGGAGTATGATGAGCAATACACGCTGTTTCTGACCGCGGGGATGCCGCGGCCGGACTGGCCGGTGACGGCGTTTCCGGCGGGTCTCGCGCGGGAATGGCAAAATGGGCACACCGGTCCTGATGACATCGGCGAGGCGCTGCGCCGGACCGATGTGCATCCGCCGCTGTATTTCTGGCTGATCGCGGCGTGGCGGGCGGTGTTCGGCGGCGGGTTGTTCGCGGCGCGCCTGTTCTCGGTCGTCTGCGGCGTCGCGGCGCTGGGTTTGGTGGGCGCGATCGCGCGAGCCGCCCTTCTGCCACCCCGCACCGCCATCCTGCTGACATTGGGCTGTTACGGGTTCGTTTATACCAGCGCCATCGCGCGGGGCTTCGCGCTCGCACAACTCTTTTTGCTGGCGGGGATCTTGATCGCCTTGTCCGGGAAACGCGACTGGCGCTGGTTCATCCTGGCGGGCGCGCTGTGGGGGGCGGCGACGCTGACCAATTATCTGGCGGTGTTCGTGGCCGCCGCCGCGTTGCTGGCGCTGGCGATCAGTGATCGAAGGCGATTGCTCCCGGCGCTGGCGGGGTTCATCGCCTTCATCCCGCTCGATCTGTGGTGGTTTCTGGCACAGCGCGGCAGCCGCGAGGGCCAGTTTCCACCCTTTTCGTGGATCGACGCTCTGACGCGCCTGGCCGAGCGAAGCGCGGGCACGCTCCTGGGGGGATTGCCCCTGTATGTTGACGGGATCGCGTCGCTGGCGCTGACGGGGGCTCTGGGGCTGCTGCTGATGGGAATGACGGTCGCGGTGATCGTTCACTGGCGGCGGATCGGCACGCCGGCCGCGCGGCTTCTGTTCGCCTTCGCGGCGGTGGCCCCCGGCCTGGGACTGCTGGCCCTGGGGTTTCTGTTCAACAACGCGCCGATCGAGCTGCGCTATCTGGCCTTCGCCACCCCGTTCGTCGGGCTGTTGCTGGCGGGCGCGTTGCCGCGGCGGCATGTCATCGGCCTGCTGGCCGTGCAGGCCGCCTCGATCGCCGGACTGATCCTGGCCCCCCAGACCATGCAGCGCGCGCGCGCGGCGGCTCATGCGGCGGCGGTCCAGGTGGGGAATGACGTCGTCCTGCTGCCGCGCGGCAATGACGGCGTCGGCGCGCCAGGCGCCTTCGCCATCGAGGCACCGGCCGCGATGCGGCTGCTGCTGATCTCCGGCCATGACACGCCGGAGACGATATTGGCGCGCGTGGCGAACGAACATCGCGTCGTGCTCGCGCTGCTGGAGCAGGACGCCATGAGCGCCGCCGCCGTCGCGACCGTGCGCCGCGCCTTCGCCGGCCCGCCGTGGCGGGAGGTCGCGCGCGGACCGCATGTCCTGGTGTATGAGCGGTAGGTTGTCAGCGGCGCCGATTTCGCCGAGGAAGCGCCAGCACCTCCCTTAGGAAATCCCCATGATCAACTCGGTCGACGATGCCATCACCGCTTTCGCCGACGCCCATGACGCGCCGCCGAATGACGCGATGCAATGGGCACTGGATCACTGGGACCAGGCCGCGCCGCGCTTCATCGACATGCTGACCGCCTATGCCAGCGGCGCCGACCAGTCGGACACCACCACCGACGCGCTGTTCTTCATCATCCATCTGTGCGGCGATCGCGGCGAGACCCGCGCCTACCGCCCGTTGTGCCAGTTGATGCTGAACGAGGACCGGCTGATCCTGACCCTCGGCGATCAGGCCGCCGTGGAAACCTTAAAGGGCATCCTGATCAAATGTTTCGATGGCGACGTGAAACCGTTGCAGAGCGTGATCGAATCCGAGGCCGCCGAATCGATCACCCGCGGCGAGGCGATGCTGGCGCTGGCCTGGCTCACCCGGACCGGACGCTGGCAGGAACCGGCGATGCGCGATTATATCCGCCATCTGCTGTTGCGTCTGAAACCGCGCGAAGAAGATTACATCTGGTTCAACCTGATCGTGACCACCGCCATCCTCGGTTATAAGGAATTCGCCGCCGAGGCGACGAAATTGATCAAGGACGGGCTGGTGCCCGAGGAATGGCTGACCCTCGCGGAACTGCCGGAGCTTCTGTCCGTCGGCGATCCCACCGGCATGGATGGGCTGAAAGCGGAAGAAATCGCCCCCTTCGACAACGTGATCGAGGCACTCGCGGATTGGCCCTGGCCCGAGCCCGAAGACGAGGAGGACGCGGCGATGCAGGAGCCGTATATCAATCCGCTTCGTCACGTGGGCCGCAACGATCCCTGCCCTTGCGGCAGCGGTAAGAAGTTCAAGAACTGCCATCTGGTCGACCAATGACCCGGCCCAATATCGTTTTCATCATGGCCGATGACCTCGGCTTCGCGGATATCTCCTGCAATGGACGGCGGGATTACCAAACGCCACATATCGACCGGATCGCGGAACAGGGTGTCCGGCTGACGCAGGGTTACGCGAATTCGGCGGTGTGTTCGGCGACGCGCACGGCGTTGATCACCGGACGGTATCAATACCGGCTGCCGATCGGGCTGGAGGAGCCTTTGGCGGGCAAGCCCGATGTCGGATTGCCGCCGGAGCATCCGTGTTTGCCCTCGCTGCTGCGCGACGCGGGGTATCGCACGGCGCTGGTTGGTAAATGGCATCTGGGATCGCCGCCGAAGTTCGGGCCGGCGCGCAGCGGCTACGATCATTTCTGGGGGATCCGCTCGGGCGCGATCGATTATTTCTCGCACCTCAATCCGCGCGGCGAGCCCGATCTGTGGGATGGCGACACGCCGGTTCACGAACACGGCTACATCACCGATCTTCTGGGGGAGCGGGCGGTCGCGGTGATCGATCGTTACGCGACGGCGAAAAAACCGTTTCTGCTGAGCCTGCATTTCACCGCCCCGCACTGGCCGTGGGAGGGGCCGGAGGATCGGGCCGTGTCCGACCGGCTTCTGGGCTCCCGCCTGCGGCATTTCGACGGCGGCGATCAGGCGACCTATGGCCGCATGGTCAGGGCCATGGACCAGCAAATCGGACGCGTTCTGGACGCGCT
>JAYVXQ010000310.1:0-4452 GCA_043785025.1 Acetobacteraceae bacterium | reverse complement strand
GACCTTGATCGCGTCAGGTTGACGCGATCAAGGTCCGCGTTTGTTAGGTTTCCGAGGGCGATTCCCGTCTGAAGTTGGTTCAACTTCAGACGATCGCGCTCTAACGCCCCTCTCGAGTTTTAAACGGCGGCGCATCAAATCGCGGCCGCCACGCGATTGTTCCGGGTTCGTATTTTTTCAAATGGCGGGCGCGGCCTCATACTCCGCCACGAGCCAGTCTTCCGGCTCGCGCGCGGCGGCGTCGTACCATTCGGCGACCAGGGGATGCGCGCGAACCGCATCGGCGTAAGCGAGGGTGGCGGCGGTCAACTCCGGCTTCCAGGTCAGGAAGCGCGTGACCACGGGCGCGTACATCACGTCGGCGGCGGTGAAATCGGCGCCGAACAGAAACGGCCCACCGGCGCCGAACCGCGCGCGTGTGTCAGCCAACAGCGCCTCGATCCGCGCGATGTCGGCCAGCGCCTCGGGCACGCGTCCCCGGCCGGAAAAATCGCGGCCAAGATTCATCCACATGTTCTGACGCAGGCCTCGGAAGCCAGATAGCATTTCGGCGGAGATCGAGCGGGCTTGCGCGCGCGCCGCGCGATCGGCGGGCCACAGGATGGGCTTGATCTCGGCGCAATATTCGCAGACCGATAGGGATTCCCAGACGCGCGCGCCCTTGTGTTCCAGATAGGGGACGAGGCCGGTGGGCGAGGTTTGCTCGATCAGCGGCGTCGGTCCCGGCCGGATGAAATGCGCGACGGTGATGTCGACGTCGAGGTTCGCGAGGCGGACCGCGAGCCAGCCGCGCACCGACCACGATGAGTAGCGGCGATTGCCGATCAGGAGCCTTCCGTCAGACATGATGCGATTTCCATTCGCGGTGGACGATGCGATTGTGTCATGGTGCCGCTATGCGGTGCGGCCCATGAGGATGAGAATGGGCGGTAGCCCGAACAAGGAGTGAAGGCAATGGGGTTTCAGGAAGCGATCACGGCATGTCTGTCCAAATATATCGGGTTCGAGGGACGGGCGATCCGATCCGAATATTGGTATTGGGTGCTGTTCATCGTGATTGTCGCGATCGTGGTGAATTTACTGGCGGGCATTCTGCCGGGCTTCATTGGATCGTTGCTGGCGATTCTTTTGGCGTTATTCCAACTCGCGATGCTGCTACCGGGCCTCGCGGTGTCGGTCCGGCGGCTGCATGACGTGGATCGCAGCGGGTGGTTTCTGTTGCTCGGGCTCATTCCGCTGATCGGCGCGATCATTCTGATCTACTGGATGGCGCAGCCGGGCACGCAAGGGCGCAACCGGTTCGGTTAGAGCGGGTTCTGATCGCGTTGGCTCACAGAACCCGCTCTAAGTATTTGTTGCAGCGAGCATCTTTATCCGATCAGGTGTGGCCACCTGATCGGATGATGCTCTAACCGAACGATCATCCCATCATGGGCCGCGAGCCGGCGGCGGCGGTTCGGCGCGCGAATAATCGATCGAGCAGAACGCGCCGCCCATGTATCGTTCCTCAACCGGGTCGCCGCTGACCGTCCCCGCCAACTGGCCCGCGTAACCATCGGCGCTGTCCTGGGGTGACCACCCCACGACGGCGCGGTCGTCATCGCGCCACCAGGTCATGCGCGCGTTGTCCGACGCGCCCCAGACCACCCGGCAGCCGACACGCCCTGTCGTCACGCATCCCACGATCAGGCGGGTGAGATCGGCGTAAGACAAATAACTCGCGAGCATGCGGGCGTTGATCGGCTCAGGGCAGCAGGAGCCGATGCGCAGGAAGACGCTCTCGACGCCGTGTTTAAACCAATACAGGCGGCCCATCAGCTCGCCGTAGGCCTTGGACAAACCGTAAAAACCGTCGGGCAGGAAATCCGTGCCGGCGGCGAGCGATTCCGTGCGCTCGTGAAAGCCGACGGCGTGATTGGAGGAGGCGAAAATGACCCGCGCGTGCTCACGGCGGGCGGCTTCGTAGATGTGATACAGGCCGCGGATATTGGGGCCGAGCACTTCCTCGAACGGGCGTTCGACCGAAACGCCACCTAAATGCACGATCGCGCCACAGCCCTCGGCGAGGTGGAGAATGGTCACACCGTCATTCAGATCGGCGCGGGTGAAGCGGGCGCCCGCGGGCAGTGGATCGGGAAACGCCGTGATGTCGGTCAGACGCAGCGTCCAACCCTGGTCTGTGAGTGATTTGGCGAGCATGCGGCCCAATGCGCCGGATGCACCGGTCAACAGGACGGGTTTGGCTGACGCTCCGGTCATGGCATGGTCTCCATTCGTTATCAGGAGGCATCATGCGCGCGATCGAGGATCTGGCCCAGAGCCTGGCGTCCGGACAGACCACCAGCCGGGAGCTGGTGGAGGCGGCTTTGGCGCGCATCGCCGACCCGGCGGGGGAAGGCGCGCGCGTGTTCATCAAGGTCCACGCAGCCCAGGCGCGGGCGGCGGCGGACGCGGTGGACTCGGCGCGGCGGGCGGGGTTGGGCGTGCCGCGTCACGCCGGGATCCCGATGGCATTGAAGGATTTGTTCGACATTCAGGGACAGCCGACGCCGGCGGGCTCGGCGGTGCTGGCGGGCGCGCCAGAGGCGGCGGCGAACGCGCCGGTGGTGCAGCGGATGCTGGACGCGGGGTTCATCGCCATGGGGCGGGTGAACATGACCGAGTTCGCGTTCTCCGGGTTGGGCATCAATCCGCATCATGGAACGCCCGCGTCTCCCTGGGATCGGGCGGCGCGACGGATCCCGGGCGGCAGTTCGTCGGGCACGGCGGTCGCGGTCGCGGACGGGATGGCGGCGGCGGGGTTGGGCACCGATACCGGCGGGTCCTGCCGGATACCGGCGGCGTTTTGCGGGATCGTTGGGTATAAGCCGACGGCGCGGCGGGTGCCGATCACCGGCGTGCTGCCGCTGGCGCCGTCGCTCGATTCGGTGGGGCCGCTGGCGCCCACGGTGGCGTGCTGCGCGGCTATTGACGCGATCCTGGCGGGTGAAACGATGATGCCTGTGTTGGCGGCTCCGCTGGATGGGTTGCGGTTGGCGGTGCCGGATAATGTGGTGATGGACGGCGTGGACGCGACCGTCGCCGCCGCGTTCGAGCGGGCGTTGTCGGTGCTGTCCGCGGCCGGCGCACGAATCACGCGGGTCAGTTTTCCGGCCTTCGACGCGATTGGCGGGGTGAACGCGAAAGGCGGGTTCGCGGCGAGCGAGGCCTATGCCTGGCATCGGCCTCTGCTGGCGGCGCAAAAGGCGGGGTATGATCCCCGGATCCGGGTGCGCATCGCGCGGGGCGAGGGCATGAGTGCCGCCGATTATTTGGATTTGGTGGCGGCGCGGTCGCGCATCATCGCGGGGTTCGACGACAGCACGCGGGATTTCGACTGCGTGGTGATGCCGGCCTCCCCGGTGATCGCGCCGCCGATCGCGGCGTTGGATGACGAGCGAGAATATAACCGGTTCAACATGTTGATCCTGCGCAACACGGCCTTGGGCAATTTCCTGGATCGTTGCGCGATCAGCATTCCTTGCCATCGGGCCGGACAAGCTCCGGTTGGCCTGATGCTCATGGGCGAGACGATGGGGGACGCGCGGTTGTTCCGGATCGCGGCCGCCGCGGAGGCGGCTTTACGCTGACAGGGCGGAAGCGGCTTCACGCTGACAGCAGGGGTCCCACGCCCTTTTGCGCCGCCGCCAGAGCGCGGTCGACGGCGGCGGGTTCGTTGGCGATCACCAACAGCAAGACCCGCGCCGCCTGCTCGGGCTGGCGGCGCTGTTGTTCCCAGTCGCGCACCGCGGCGAGGCTGAAGCCGAAGCGTTTGGCGAAGGCTTCCTGACTGAGGGCGAGGTCGGCGCGGATGGCGCGGACGTCGACATTGTCGGGCACGTGGATGATGAAACCGCCATCGGACCCGCCTTGGGCGAAGGCGCGCGCGGCGCGGACGCTGCTGAGGATGCGGTTACCAGCCTTCGACATGACGGCGTACTCCATTGCGATAATCATCGGCCAATCCCGCCAGTTCGCGGCGAAGTTCGTGACGCTCCGCCATCGTCAGATCGATCTTGTCGCCTTTGGCGAAGACGTTCAGGAGAAAAACCGGAACGTCGGGGCCGGCGAAGAAGGATATGACGCGGTAGCCGCCGCTTTTGCCCTTACCCCGGCCGGCGAAGCGGATTTTCCGCGCGCCCCCGGTGCCGGGGATCTCGATGCCGGCCCGTGGAAACGCCGCTACGATGGCGACGATCCGGTTGCGTTCCTCGGCCGTGATATCGGCGTCCTCCGCGTCACGGAGGAAGCCCGGGGTTTCGATGACCGATTGCAACATGAGGGGCCCGCGCGATGAGGAGGAAGCGGGACGATGTTAGGCGGGGAAGTCCTGATGAGGGGTTAAGGAAAGCATGAAGGGTGTATACGGCAATGCCGGAGGGGATGCAAGAGGGGATGCAAGAGGGGATGCGA
>JAYVXQ010000309.1:0-4455 GCA_043785025.1 Acetobacteraceae bacterium | reverse complement strand
AAAGCGCTTCCAACGCGCGATTTGTGCGCCGCGGCATCTACCTGAAGCGGAGAAAACCTGGTTAGCTGTGCGCCTCATTGATCCATGGGGAGCTCCGTATGACCACACACCATCTGCCCGCCAGCCCGGAAACCGTGCGCTGGGGCACGTTCGATGCCGCTTATAAGCCGCTGATCACCATCAATTCGGGCGATACCGTTGTCCTGGAATGCGTCTCGGGCGCCGCCGAGGTCATGCCGCCCGCGGGGTCCGGCATGGCGATCCCGCCGGCGCTGGCCGCCATCCATGCCTCGGACATCCCGCGCGCGGGCGGGCATATCATCACCGGTCCGGTGGCCGTGGCGGGCGCGCAACCCGGCGATATGCTGGAAGTGCGGATCGACGCCATCGCATTGGGCAACGACTGGGGCTATTGCGGTTTTCGTCCCCTGGCTGGCACGCTGCCGGAGGATTTCCCCGATCGCTATTTGAGCCATATCCCCGTCGATCGCGCGCGCGGCACCTGCAAGCTGCCCTGGGGGACGGAGCTGACTCTGGCGCCATTCTTCGGCGTGATGGGCGTGGCACCTAAGCCGGGCTACGGCACCATCTCCACCATTCAACCGCGCGAGCATGGCGGCAATCTGGACAACAAGGAACTCACCGCCGGTTCCACCTTGTTCCTGCCGGTATGGGCGGAAGGCGCGCTGTTTTCGGCCGGTGATGGGCATGGCGTGCAGGGCGACGGCGAGGTGTGCATCAACGCGCTGGAAATCTGTCTGACCGGCACCTTCACCCTGGTGCTGCACAAGGGCGATGGGCGCACGCCGCTGCTGAGTTACCCCCGGGCCGAGACCAAAACCCACTTCATCACCATGGGGATGAACGAGGATCTGGACCTGGCGATGAAACAGGCGCTGCGGCAAATGATCGCGTTCATCACCGGGCGGACCAACCTGTCGCGGGAGCAGGCCTATCAGTTTTGCTCCCTCGCGGTGGATTTCCACGTCACCCAAACCGTGAACGGCGAAAAAGGCGTCCATGGGCTGCTGAAAAAGGGCCTGCTTTTCTAGATTTTGTGGTCTGGGACTCGGTTGTCCACAACTTTTCGTGGTCAGCAGGGTTTTCGCGGTTGTGAGCCCCGGTTTGCGCGGATACTATATTTTGTGTCCAGAGCAAAAAGGGGTCACAACATGGAGTGGAGCGACGCGGTCATCTCGCAGTTGCGCGGGTTCTGGGCGGAGGGACATTCCACCGCCGAAATCGGGCGGCGCCTGGGTGTGACCAAAAACGCCATCGTGGGTAAGGCGCATCGGCTGGATTTGCCGGCGCGGCCGTCACCCATCCGGCGTGACCCCGATGCCGCGCCGGTGCGCCGCGCGACCGTGCGCCGGGTCGAAGGGCCGACCCTGCCGCCGCTGATGAGTGCCGCGACCGACTGCGATGCCGCGCCCGTGCAACAGCCGCCGCCGCCGCCGAAACCCGCGCCGGAGCGTGTTCCGGTCGCGCCGCCGCCCGTCATGGTCTCGCAGCCCAGACCGGTTCTGGCGATCCCGCGCGCGCTGGTGACGGCGCCGCCGCGACCGATGGCCGTGGCCCCGCGTCCCTATGGCCGTGTCGTCACCTGCTGCTGGCCGCTGGGTGAGCCTGGCACCCGCGAGTTCCGCTTTTGCGATACGCCGTCCGAGCCGGGACGGCCGTACTGCGAGGATCATGTCCGGGTCGCTTACGTGAAAGTGCGCGACCGGCGGGAAGACGCGGCCTGATCGCGCCGCCCGCTTTGACAGCCGGCGGGAAGATGCGGCCTGATCGCGCCGCCCGCTTTGACAGCGGGTGCCCGCGAGCGTATGCGCGGGCCGCCGCCCTGAATGGGGCGTTAAAATTGTTTCCGCTCGCTTTGGCCGGCCGAAACCGTTTTATATAAATATTTGAGCGCGCATCCCCGCCCAATCGGATCGGTCCGTCTGGGTTTGAGGATGCGGCGAATGGGGCGTTACCAAATGAGGCGTTACGGTATCACGATCCGTGTCCGGCCGGTTGTTTCAAGGCGGGTTGTGCTCTGGCCGCAAGGCCGCATGTGAACGCGGCCCCGACGGAGCAGGGACAGCGCGGCACCGCCGCCTCCGCCAGCGGCATGCTCGCCGTACTGGGCGTTGTCTACGGCGATATCGGCACCAGCCCGCTTTACGCGGTGAAGGCGAGCCTGGATGTGTTCCAGGGCGTGCCGGTCAGCGAAACGGAAATTCTGGGCATCCTGTCTTTGTTCTTCTGGTCGTTGATCCTGGTCGTCACGATCAAATACGTGCTGCTGGTGATGCGCGCGGACAATCATGGCGAGGGCGGGATCCTGGCCCTGATGGCGCTGGCGCAGCGCGTGACCGTCGGTGGCACGGCGCGGAACATTCTGGCCTTGGTCGGGATCACCGGCGCCTGCCTGTTCTTCGGCGACGGGATCATCACGCCCGCGATCTCGGTGCTGTCGGCGGTGGAGGGGCTGGAAATCGCGGCGCCCTCGTTGAAGGAATACGTGCTGCCGATCAGCATGGTCGTGATCGTCGCGCTGTTCGCCATGCAATATCGCGGCACGCACAGCGTCGGCCGCGTGTTCGGTCCCATCATGGCCGTCTGGTTCGTCATCCTCGCCGTACTGGGCGTGACCCAGATCATCCATCGGCCCGCCGTGTTGATGGCGGTTTCGCCCTGGTACGCGCTGCAAATTTGCCTGATCTATAAGTTTCTCGCTTTCAAGGTACTGGGCGCGGTCGTTTTGTGCGTGACGGGGGGCGAGGCGCTTTACGCCGACATGGGCCATTTCGGACCCAAACCGATCCGCCTCAGCTGGTTTTTCGTCGTCCTGCCAAGCCTGGTGCTGTGTTATTTCGGTCAGGGCGCGCTGCTGTTGAGGGATCCCTCCGCGGCCGGCAATCCGTTCTTCCTGATGTGCCCGGAATGGAGCCGTCTGGGCATGGTGCTGCTGGCCACGGCGGCGACGGTCATCGCCAGTCAGGCGGTGATCTCGGGTGCCTATTCGGCGACGCGGCAATGCATGCAGCTGGGGTTTTTGCCGCGGTTGACGGTGCGCCACACGTCGAACATCGAGGAAGGGCAAATCTATGTCCCCCAGGTCAATACCGCGCTGATGATCGGGGTGCTGGCGCTGGTGTATTTGTTCAAAACGTCAGACAATCTGGCGGCGGCCTATGGCATCGCGGTGACCGGAACGTTCCTGTGCACGGCGATCCTGGCGATGGTGGTGTTCCGCCGTCAGTTCAAATGGTCGCGCACGGCGGCGATCGGGGTATTCGGGTCGCTGTTCCTGGTCGATGGCGTGTTCTTCGCCGCCAACACTCTCAAAATCCTCGAAGGTGGTTGGGTGCCCCTGATATTGGGTGCCGCGCTGATCGCGCTGATGACATCGTGGAAGCGCGGCCGCGATTTGCTGCTGGCGCGCTGGCGGCAGGACAGCATGCCGATCGCGCCATTCCTCGCCCGTTTGCCGCAGTCCCGGAGTATTTTGCGCGTGCCGGGTCTGGCGGTGTTTCTGACCGGCAATCAAGATTACGTCCCGACCTCATTGCTGCACAATCTGAAACACAACAAAGTGCTGCATCAGAAAGTGATGTTCGTGACGGTGCAAACCACCGACCGGCCGGAGGAACCGGGCGACCGGCGCGCCACGGTCGAGTTGCTCGCACCCGGCATCCATCGCGTGATGCTGCGCTATGGCTTCATGGAAAGTCCCAATATTCCGCGCGCGTTGGAGGATCTGGGGCCCGACGCCGAATTCGATCCGATGCAGGCGAGCTATTTCCTCGGCCGCGAGGTGCTGGTCGCGAGCATGGCGCCCAATATATCGTGGTGGCGGCGTGTGCTGTTTCTGTGGCTGGCGCGCAATGCCGTTCCGGCGACGGAGTTCTTCCGGATCCCCAGCGACCGGGTGGTCGAGTTGGGCGTGCGGGTCGCGATCTGATCGTGGGGTCAGGGGGTTGTGAAGGTTTTGCGCAGGAAAAACCGCGTGTGTCCCACGGGATGATCGCGGAGTTCGCCGAAGCCGGTGTATCCCTGACGTTCGTAGAAACGCCGCGCGTCCGGGCTGAACGTATCGAGCCAGGCGCCGACGCAGCCGCGGTCATGGGCTTCGGCTTCGGCGCGGCGCAGCAGAGTTTCGCCGATCCGTTGGCCGCGCAGGGTTTCCGGCAGAAACAGCATCTCCACGAACAGAAATTGATGCGATGTGCGGCCCCACAAGCCGCCGAGGACCGTTGTACCGCCCGCATCGCGGACGAGCACGGCGAGGGGACGCGATGCGGACGGGCCGAGGAAGGTTTCGTTGTGGGCCAGCATGGCCTCGGCGATCACGCGCCGGGTGACGGGATCGGGGGTGTCGGTGAGGTCGAAGGTTTGGATTTGCGGTTCAGGTGACATGGGTCAGCTTTTCTTTTTCGCCTGATCAGGGTCTCACGGGATTGCACCGTG
>JAYVXQ010000308.1:0-4458 GCA_043785025.1 Acetobacteraceae bacterium | reverse complement strand
ATCGGAGCGAGTTGAGTGTCCAGCACGGTCATCGTGGTGGCGGCGGCGGCATGACCGAATGCCTCGCCCCAGCCCTCCAGCCCCTGATCGGTAACGATCCGCAACCACACCGTGTTCATCGTCTGCCAGTTGAGACCGCCCATCACGGCGGGCTTGCCTCCCATATCGAAGGGGATGCGGGTCCAATGGGCTTCGACGGCGGTGATTTTCATGGCGGGCTTCCCGATGGTGATTGAAAACGAGGGTAACGCGGTCGTCAGCAGCTGGATATAGGCAATAATACCTTGACGCGGATGCGGTTTCAGACAAATTTCCCCGCGCGCTTCAAGTCCGGGCGCTTCAAGTCCGGGCGCGCTTCAAAAGCGTGATGTTTTTATGGGAGATTATGATTTGAGCAAATCGATGACGGCCTGGTTGGGTCAGGTGACGACCGGCCATGGTTTCATGATCCTGGCGCCGACGGTGCTGTCGGTGCTGACCGGCGCGATGGCGTGGCATACGGCGCTGCCGTTGGTGGTCGGCGGGGTCATTGGTCTCGTCTGGCCGGAAAATACGTCGTTGCAGGCCAATTCACAGGCGCTGGCGGCTGATCTGACCGGCATGGTGAAAGACTTCATGAACCGTCCCCGCGGCTGACCGCGCTTCGGCGCCCGAGGCTGACCGCGCTTCGGCGCCCGCGTCTGACCGCGCTTCGGCGTTTGTCTGTCGTGGCGGGATGAAATACACTTCCCAGGTTAAATTATCCTGGGAAGTGTCCATGAACGCACCGGTCGAACCGCGTATTCAGACAGATCGGCTCGGAGTGCTGAGAAAGCTGGAGCGGAAATTGCTTTGGCTGTCGTCGTGGATGATCCACAACGCCAACCATATCCGGCCCAATCGCGACGGGTTGAAGGTCGGCGGGCATCAGGCGTCCTGCGCCTCCAGCATTTCGATTCTGACGGCGTTGTATTTTGAAATCGCGCGCCCGCATGACCGAATCGCGGTGAAGCCGCACGCGGGTCCGGTGTTTCACGCCATCAATTACTTGTTGGGGCGGCAAACCGTCGAGAAATTGCGCGAGTTGCGCGCCTTCGGCGGCATCCAGCCCTATCCCAGCCGGGTGAAAGACGGTTCGGAGGTGGATTTCTCCACGGGTTCCGTCGGCCTCGGCGTCGCCATGACCACGTTTTCGGCCCTGATGGCGGATTATGTCCGGCTGCACGGTTTGGGCCGCGCGGATATTCCGCCCGGCCGCCATATCGCCATCGCGGGCGACGCGGAACTGGACGAGGGTAATATCTATGAGGCGCTGCTGGAGGGATGGAAGCACGATGTCCGCGACCTGTGGTGGGTGATCGATTATAATCGCCAAAGCCTGGATTCCGTGGTGCCCGACCGGTTGTTCGGCCGGATCGAGGGGCTGTTCCGCGACATGGGCTGGAACTGTGTCACGATCAAATACGGCCGCAAGCTGGAGGCGGCGTTCGCGCTTGAGGGTGGCGAGGATTTGCGCCGCTGGATCGACGATTGCCCGAACAGTCTTTACGCCGCGCTGACCTTTCAGGGCGGGGCGGCGTGGCGGCAATTGCTGCTGGCCGATCTGGGCCGGTCGCGCGCGCGGGCGATCATCGATCCACTGTCCGATGAGGCGTTAGGCGCGCTGATGACCAATCTGGGCGGTCACGATATCGAAACCATGATCGATCATTTCCGCGCCGCGGAGGCTTCAGGCGATCAACCCACCTGTTTCATCGCCTACACCATCAAAGGCATGGGGCTGCCCTTCGCGGGTCATAAGGATAATCATTCCGGCCTGATGACGAAGGAGCAAATGGACCAGTTCCGCTCGGACATGCGGATCCGTCCGGGTCATGAATGGGATCCGATGGAAGGCCTCGACATCGGGGACGACGAGCTGCGCGAATTTTTTGCCTCGACGCCCTTCGCGGCGAAACTGACGCCGGAGGGGCGGGCGTTGTCGGCGCCGTTCGTGATGGTGCCGGACACGCTGCCGATGCCGAAGACCGCGGGCCGCAAGATGTCGACGCAAGGCGGGTTCGGCGATATTCTGGCGGAGATCGGGCGCGGGCAGGGGGATTTGAAGGACCTCGCCGCGCATATCATGACCACCAGTCCCGATGTCACGGTGTCCACCAATCTCGGGCCCTGGGTTAACCGGCGTGGTATTTTTGATCGTCACACGCGCAACGATGTGTTTCGCGACGCGAAACTGGCCTCGGCGCAGCGCTGGGGCATGTCGCCCGAGGGGCAGCACATCGAGTTGGGGATCGCTGAGCAGAACCTGTTTCTGCTGTTGGGCGCGGCGGGTTTGACGCCGGCGATGACGGGAGCGCGGATCCTGCCGATCGGCACGGTCTATGATCCCTTCGTCAACCGCGGTCTGGATGCGCTGATTTACGCGTGTTATCAGGATGCGCGGTTTTTGCTGGTGTCGACGCCATCCGGCATCACGCTCGCGCCCGAGGGCGGGCAGCATCAATCGGTCAATACGCCGCTGATCGGCATGGCGGCGGACCGGCTCGCGAGTTTCGAGCCGACGCATGTCGACGAACTCGCGATTTTGTTGCGTCACGCGCTGTCGCATATGCAGAAGCCGGACGGATCGGCGGTGTGGCTGCGGCTGTCGACGCGCACACTGGCTCAGCCGGACCGGGTGCTGGATCGGGCGGCGGTGATCGCGGGTGCGCATTGGGTTGTGCCGCCGGCCCAGGGCGCGCGCATCGCCATTGCTTATCAGGGGCCGATCGCGACGGAGGCGATCGAGGCGTTCGGGATTCTGGCCGAGGAAACGCCGGGGGCGGGTTTGCTCGCGATCACCTCCCCGGATCGGCTGCATATGGGATGGCTGGACGCGCAGCGGGCGCGGCGGACGGGACATGGCTCCGGCGATCGGACGGCGACGTCGCATATCGAAACGATCCTGGCGCCGATGGCGCGGGGGGCGGCGCTGGTGACGGTGCTGGACGGGCATCCGGCGACGCATGCCTGGTTGGGCGCGGTGCGCGGGCAACGGGTGGTTCCCCTGGGTGTCGATCATTTCGGTCAGGCGGGTGACATTCCGGATCTGTATCGGGAATATGGTTTGGATACCGATGCGATTTTGGATGCGTGCGCGCAGGCATTGCTGGCGGATTAAATTTGCGTGTTTCGACTTGGCAATGAAAAAGGAAAATAGCCATGGCGCGTATTCCGGCGGTCCTGCATGAGCATATCAACACCGCGTTTCCCGAAAATGTAACCTTGGTGGGCACCGCTCTGCCGGATGGTTTCGCTCAGATCACGCCGCGAGGCGGAACGATGGTGTTCGACGATGAGACCCTGGCGTTGTGGGAGCGTGGCAAGGGCACGACCGCCGCGAACATGAAGGATGGGACCAAGGTCACGGTTTATTTTCGCAAGCCGGCGTTGCGCGCCGATGGCACTTTGCCTAAGGGCGGGATCGCGCGATTTTATGGCACGGCGCGGATCGTGCGATCCGGGCCGGCATATGAGGAAGTCTGGCGGCGGTTGGTGCAGCCGGAGAAGGATCGCGATCCCGGCAAGTTGGGATACGCGGTGCTGATCGCGGTGGAACGGGCCGAGGATCTGGAAGGTCTGCCTTTGACACCGTAGTTTTGATACGATCTGTTACAGTATTGCGCGGCCGGCCAACGATGACCGGTCCGCATGGACGCGCCATGAATTCATTATCATCATCGCCTCTATACCCGGATCACTCAGAAATCCGGGTATCGTTTTGGTTTCGCGCCCGCCGCCACGCCAACCCTGGGCGCGTATACCCGGATTTCCACGAAACCCGAGTATATATCTTAAATTTGACAAATTTGATCGTCAGATTCTTCCAACGGAACAAATGAGCGAGGCACTTCCGCCGCGGCGTAAATGATTTTGCATCACGATGAAGAAGCGGTGACGCGCGCGTTGACCGGGTAAACCGTCTCCCCGGTATCAAATGAAATATAAGAGATTGTTGGTACCACGCGCGATGTTGGCGGTCGACGGCGCGAAGTCAAACACTGATACCAGCGCTGATTTGAGTCATCGAGCATTGGTCAATCAACACTGGTATGATTCACAGGAGATCATGAAAATGTCAATTCGATTTGGCGTGCCGATTTTGCTGGCCGGTCTCGCGCTGACTTTGGGCGGCTGCGGCCATCGGCCCGGGGATCGCGCGTTGTCTGGCGGTTTGTTGGGCGCGGGCGCGGGCGCCGCCGTCAGCGGACTGGCGGGGGGCAGTCTCGCGACCGGCGCGTTGATCGGCGGTGCCGCGGGTGCGATCGGCGGTGCGGCGACCAGTCCTCACGCGGTGAATTTTGGCCGGCCCATCTGGCGGTGATCGTGACCCGGCGCGGCGAGTGATCCCCGGGTAACGCGGACGGAGGGAACAAAACCCTGGGCTTTCGCGTTCACCGTTCAGCCATTCCCGATCGCACAGGAGAGTAAAACATGATT
>JAYVXQ010000307.1:0-13908 GCA_043785025.1 Acetobacteraceae bacterium | reverse complement strand
CGCGCACCTCGACCGATTCCAAACGCACCCGCTCGCCGCTTTGTTCGGTCACGAACTGGCTGACGAATTCATGCGTCATGGCGGCGACCGACTCGCATCCGACGGCCGCGACGACGCGCAAATCGATCAGACCGCGGTCTTCCATGTCCTGAAACGATGGCAGATGCGGATCGTCTTCCGCGATCAACGTCGTATGATCGAACATATGGTGCAGCCAGGCCCGCACTGGCTTCAGGCCACCGAAGTCGAAACACCAGTTCCGCTCGTCCAGCGTCTCGCTCACGAAGGTGAAATGAAACGCCAGCGCGTAACCATGCAGCAGGCGGCAATGCGAATGGCTGGCGCGCCATTGGCGGAAACAGCACGACAAACCCTCGTTATGATCATAGGTTTTCGTCGAGCGGTACAACGCGATACCGTGAGCCGTTGGGTCGCGCGCGGTTGGGCCACGCGCCCTCGCCGGCCGCGCACGCACGTCAGGACTGTCCATCAGATCACTCATGATGCCTCTGTTATGAAAGCGGCGCGCATTCGCTGGTGAATTCCCGCCGCAATAAGGGATCGTTCGAAAAATCGCCAAGATAACAAAACGTGATCATGCGGCTTTGATGGGTCGCTTTCACGCCGCGGTGAGTTTTGCACATATGCGTGGCCGAGATCCGCACCGCGAGGCCGCGCGGCGCCGTCAGGCTCATCAGGTGCAGGCCGATCTGCTGCGTCAGTTCTTCCTGGATCTGCAGCCGGCGGGAAAAATGATCGACGACGCGGTCGTATTTCGACAACCCGACGATACGCCCATGGGCCGAGGGCAAAATGCCGATATGCGCCTCACCATGGATCGGCATCAAATGATGGGCGCAGGTCGATCGCACCTCGATCGGTCCGGTCACGATCATCCCCTCGAAACCCTGCGCGTTATCGAATGTGGTGATTTTCGGTGGCGGGACGAAACGCCCGGACAACGTTTCCTCGACCAGCATTTTGGCGAACCGGCGCGGCGTGTCGCGGGTGTTGTGATCGTCGCGATGGTCGATCCGCAGAATATTGAACAGCCCCTCCAACTGGCCGGCCGCCGCGTCGATCATTTGCGCCCGCTCTCCCGCGGTCAAAGCCTCGGGGAGTGCGTCATTCGCACGCCTGGGACGGCGAATTTTCAGAATTGCTTCGCTCATTAAGCCTCTCCATATCGACGATGGAATTGAGCATGGGGTTTCTTGCGGTCTGGTTACACGCGATCCATCGTTTATCCAAAAAATTCGACGATACGATCGATTCCCGCCTCAATCGTGACGGCCCTAAAATTATCTTGATCCACGACGCGAGGATGACGCGCAACGAGACTGTAACCCGGCCGGTGCGACTGCATGCTGACGCGCACACAAAAAAAACGGGGTCGCCATGTCTGTGTCATCGCTCAATCGCCGCGGTTTCATTCTGTCGGCCGCCAGCGCCGCGGTCGCGTTTCCCGCGTTCGCCGATCCAAAACCCGCGCCAACATCGCCCACGTCTCCATCGCCCACGTCTCCATTGGCCGCGTCTCCATCGCCCACGTCTCCATTGGCCGCGCCGGCCGGGAAGCCGATCCTGTCGATCACCGGCAAGATCGCCATCACCAATGCCGACGGCGTCGCGATATTCGATCGCGACATGCTCGAGGGTTTGGGGCTGACGGGGTTCACGACGAGGACACCCTGGTACGATACGCCAATGACCTTCGAGGGCGTCCGCCTCGACCGGCTGATGGCCGCCATCGGCGCGTCGGGCGAACGGTTGATGGCCAGGGCGCTGGATGATTACACGACCGAGATCCCGATCGCCGACTTCGCCGCCTATCGTCCGATCCTGGCGCTGCGGCGTAACGGCGAATACATGGTCATGCGCGATAAGGGGCCGCTGTTCATCGTCTATCCCTATGACAGCAACCCTGAGCTGCAACATCAGCGCTTCTACAGCCGCTCCGCCTGGCAGGTTGCCCACATGATCATCAGCTGATCCGGCCCGCCGCATGAAAACCATCCAACCCAGTTCCATAAGCCCTCCCGGCGAGGCCTCCGTCAGGACCGCGCGCGTGGTGCTGATCGGCATTCTGATCGGCCTCGTGTTCGCCGCGGGCTATACGGCGGTCCTGACCATCCAGCGGCAGTCCGCGTTGCAGGAGGTCAGCCGCTATAACGTCACCTGGCTGGCCAGTCAGGCGAGCACGCAGATGATCCGGTTTCAGGAGCGTGTGGCCGAGTATGGCCAACCGGGTGGGACGAACGACCCGGACGAAATTCAGACCCGCCTGAATGTCGTGGCCAACCGCGTCAGGCTTCTCAAGGAAGGCGAGGCCGGCCTCGTGGTCGCCGCGGACCCCGACCTGTCGGCCGTGCTCGCCAAATTCGAATCGACGATCGCCGTCGCCGAAGCCTTGCTGGACGACCTCGGAACCCAGGCCACCCGGATCCGGCTGCTGCGCCTGATCGACCAGGTGGTCCCCGACCTCGCCCGTCTCGCGGCGACGATGAACCAGCGCAGCGGCGACCGGGTCGCCAACGATCAAACCGAGTTGACCCATCTCAACATGATTTTCACCGGGCTGATGGCCAGCGTGTTGATGTGCGCGTTCGCGCTGTTGATTTTCGTCCGGCTGATCCACAAACGCCTCATCTCGCAACTGTTACGGTCAAAAGAATTGGCGGAGTCCGCGAGTGCGGCGAAATCCCGCTTCCTCGCCAACATGAGCCACGAGTTGCGCACCCCGATGAACGGCGTACTCGGCATGGTCGGCCTGATCAAACAAGGGGATCTGTCCGACGAGCAAATGCGTTTCGCTGACATCGCGCACCAATCCGGGAAGGTCATGCTGGATTTGATCGCGACGATCCTGGATCATTCCAAGATCGAAGCGGGACGGCTCGACCTCGCGGAGGCGCCGTTTGACGTGCGCGTCGTGGTCGCCGACGCGGCGGGCATGCTGCACGCGGAAGCCGTCTCACGCGGTCTCGCGTTCTCGGTGCATGTCGATGAGGATGTTCCCGCCGCGATACTCGGCGATGAAGGCCGCGTCAGGCAGATTCTGATCAACCTGGTCGGCAACGCGGTTAAATTCACGGTGTCCGGTGAGGTCGCGATCAGCGTCACCGCGGGCGCGCGCGACGCCACCACGACGACGCTCAGATTCGCAGTCAGGGATACGGGTCCGGGGATCGCGGCGGATCAGGTGGCGCATATTTTCGAGCCGTTCGCGCAGGCCGATGATTCCACCACCCGCCGCAATGGCGGCACCGGATTGGGCCTCGCGATCGCGCGTCAGTTGACCGAGTTGATGGGGGGCACGATCGACGTCGTCAGTCAACCGAACGAAGGCTCGACCTTCTGGTTTTCGGTGCCGTTCCAGCGTCAGACCGAAGACGCGACCGCCAGCGACCTCGATCCCACGCTGATCGCGGATCACGCCGTGCTGATCGTGACCAGCGACGACGAGGAACGGAATATCCTCACGGACTATCTCTCGGCATGGGCTATCTGGCCGACGTTCACCAACCAGGGCGAACGCGGCCTGGCATTGGCGCGACGGGCGCGCGCGCAGGGGCGCGGGTTCGATCTGGCGTTGGTGTCCGACACGCTGCGGGACATGACCAGCAGCGCGTTTTCCGCCGCCGCGCGCCACGATTCCGGGTTGGACGAGATGAAAATCTGCGTCATTGGCGGCCAGAACGGCGCCGGCGGACTGGCCCGCCCAATACAGCGTGTGCCGCTGTATGAGGAGTTGCGGGCCGTCGCGCGGGCCCGGGAAGCGAGCGGGGGCACGCTCGCGGGGGCGTCCAACAGCATCGACGCATTGTCGGGGATCCATGCGCTTTTGGTCGAGGATAACGCGGTGAACCGGCTCGTGGCGTCGGAATATTTGAAAAAAGCCGGTTGCGCGGTCGATCTCGCCACGGACGGGCGCGAGGCGATCGATCGTTGCCGGGAGAATATTTACGACATCGTGTTCATGGACTGCCAGATGCCGGACATGGATGGGTTTGAAGCCACGCGCGCCATCCGCGATGCGCAAGCGGGTGCCGCGCGGCGTCTGCCGATCGTCGCGCTGACGGCGAACGCGATGGACGAGGATCGCGACCGCTGCCTCGCCGCCGGGATGGACGATTTTCTGATCAAGCCCGCCAACCAGTCGGTGATTTGCGACGCGGTGCGCCGCTGGGTGCGTCCCTCGACCCGGATGGCGCCGGCGGCCTGAACCGGCGGGAACCAGCCCATGCGCGAGACCGCCGCCCGCTTCAGCGACTTCATCCAACCGATTGTCTTCATCTCACCGGCGACGCGGCGCGGGTTGATTTTGACCGCCTGCCTGGTGGCGACGTTCATGGCCGCCATCGAGGGCACGATCGTCGCGACGGCGATGCCCGCGATCGCCGGCGATCTGGGGGGCTTCGACCAGTTCAGCGGCGTTTTCACCGCGTTTCTGATCACTCAGGCCGTGAGCATCCCGATCTATGGCCGGCTCGCGGACATGTGGGGCCGTAAGACGGTATTTTTCATCGGCACAGGCTTGTTTCTGACCGGGTCCGTGCTGTGCGGCATGGCCCATGGCATCACGGGTTTGATCCTGTTTCGCGCCATCCAGGGGCTTGGCGCGGGGGCGGTGCAGCCGGTCGCGGCGACGATTCTCGGCGATATCTATACGCCCGCGGAACGGGCCCGGGTGCAGGGGCTGATTTCCTGCGTGTTTGGCGTCTCGGCCGTGGCGGGTCCGGCCCTTGGCGCGTTCCTGACCCAGATTGTGCCGTGGCCGTGGATTTTCTGGATCAGCCTGCCTTTTGGCATCGCCGCCGCGGTTTTGATCGGCGTGTTCCTGTCGGAAACCGCCACGCCGCGCCCGCGCGCCAACGACGCCACGCGCCCCCGCGGGATTGACGCCACGCGCCCGCGCGCGATTGACGCCACGCGCCCCCGCGCGATCGACGCGATGGGCGCCTGGTTGATGCTGATGACCGCTGGCGATCTGACGCTGGCGTTGTCCGGGATGGAGGATGTTTCACCGATTTTGCTCGCGTCTGGGCTTGCTTCGGCGGGTCTGCTCTGGGTTCATGAACGCGATACGCCGGAGCCGATGCTGCCGCTGGATCTGTGGCGGCGAAACCGCGTCGTGGTTGTCGGATCGTTGGGCAGTTGCGCGGCGGGCGCCGTGTTCATGGGCGTTCTGGCTTTTCTGCCCGCTTACGTGACGGCGGGCATGGGGAATACCGCGATGGCGGGAGGTCTGGTCATCGGCGGCTTGCAGGTCAGTTGGGCGCTGGCCAGCCTTTATGCCGCGCGGCTCATGACCCGCGTCAGCTATCGCCAGGTCGCGATGACCGGCGCCGCCGCTTTATGTGCCGGAGCCGGTCTCTTGATCGCGGCGCCGCCCATCCCGTTTTGGACGGGCGCCGCCGCCTTATGCATCGGCGGCGGCATGGGTTTGACGATCAGCGTCTTCGTCGTTTCAACCCAGGCCGCCGTTGCATGGGAGGAGCGCGGCGCCGCCACGGGCTCGTTGATGTTCCTCCGGTTCATGGGTCAGGCGGCGGGTGCGGCGGGGTGCGGCGCGATTCTGGCGCTGGACGGGGACGCCTCGCCCGCCATGGACCGGTTGATGCAACCGGCCGGCCTGCTGACTCCCGAGACCGCCGGACGATTGTCGATCATCGTGGCGGATTCCTTGCATAACGCGTGGTATTTGGTTGGAGTCCTGGCTTTCGTTACCCTGTTGCTCGCGTCCATGATGCCAGCGCGGATCAATACGACGACGCGCTGACCCGCATGATTTCGAGGTTTCATTGATAATTTATCGTTTAAATCCGGCGGCGGATCGAAGCGCTGACACGTGACGCGGGCGTTAGCGAGATCTGGCGTCCTCGTTGACAGTTGGTTCACTTTCTGCGCCAACTTGACGTTGCAATCGAACTTTGGCTTGCCTTGCCGCGCTTCCCGCCTCTCGTACTTCGTCTGTCGGGCGCCATCAGGATAACCAATAGACCCCGGTTGTTCAAAACCGTGTATATCGCGCGGTTCAAAGACGGAGAAGATAGATGGCCAGTGGCACGGTTAAGTGGTTCAACGCCACCAAAGGTTTCGGATTTATCATGCCGTCCGACGGCGGACGCGATGTATTCGTGCATATCACGGCGGTGCAGGCCGCTGGGCTGCGAGGGCTGAACGAAGGTCAGGCCCTTTCTTACGAGGTTACAACGGAGCGTGGTAAGACCGCGGCCACCGACCTCAAAATGAGCTGATTTTCTCTGTTAAAAAGAAGGAGTCGCCACACATGGCCCAGGGAACCGTGAAGTGGTTTAATGCGACGAAGGGATATGGATTTATCATGCCGCAGGATGGCGGCAAGGATGTGTTCGTTCATATTACCGCCGTTCAGGCCGCCGGTCTTAAGGGACTAAACGACGGCCAGCAGGTCAGTTTCGATGTGGAGATGGAACGCGGGAAGGCCGCCGCGACCAATCTGAAGTTGGCCTGAGGATCTGGGCTTGGGCGGATCCCGGCCCGGGTTGGAGTCTCCGGGTGGATTGGCGCGGTTGTTTCGGTGTGGTGCGAAACCGGCCGTGCTTCCGGTCACCGCGCGTTGACGATTCGGAACAATCTCCGTCAGAGCTCTGACGTTTTGGTATTGGTTCGGGTTAAACCTCGTCGCCTTTGCGGAACGGCGATTCTTCGGCCAGGCTCAGCATATCGTGCTCGATCCCCGCGCGTTCCTCATCGACGAAGTTGGCGACGGCGCGGCGCAATCCGGTATGGGCGATCCAGTGCGCGGAATACGTGGGTTTTGGTAAGTAGCCGCGCTGGATTTTGTGCTGCCCCTGCGCCCCCGCCTCGACCCGCTTCAGGCCATGCGCGATCGCCCAATCGATTGCACGGTAATAACACAGTTCGAAGTGCAGGAATGGATAATCGCCGACGCAGCCCCAGTTGCGCCCGAACAACGCCTCGGATCCCGCGAGATTGAGTGCCCCGGCGACGGGTTTGCCGTCCTTTTCGACGTACATCAGAACGACTTTATCGCCCAGACGCTCGCCCAATAGCGAGAAGAATTTGCGGGTCAGATAGGCTGAGCCCCATTTGCGGTCGACGGTCGCGTGATAGAAGCGAAAGAACGCGTCCCAGTGGCGTTCCTTGATGTCGGTTCCGGACAGGGTCTGAAATTCCAGGCCGCAATTATTGGCGTCGCGCCGTTCCCGGCGCAGAACCTTGCGTTTTCGTGACGACAACGCGCCGAGAAAGCCCTCAAAATCCGCGTATCCGTTATTCTCCCAATGGAATTGCATGCCCATCCGGCGCAACCAGCCGGCGCGGCCGAGTTCGTTCCATTCGTCTTCCTCGCAGAACGTCACATGGACGGACGAAAGATCATGCGCCTGACACGCTTGTTCCAAGGCCCCCGCCAAGGTCGCGATCGATACCCCCGATCCGGGACGACGCAGCAGCCGCGGCCCCGGTACTGGGCTGAAGGGAACGGCGACCTGGAGTTTCGGATAATAGCGCTCTCCCACACGCTCCAACGCGTTGGCCCATCCGTGGTCGAAGACGTATTCGCCGTAGCTGTGGGATTTGGCGTAAATCGGCGCGACCGCGACGATCGTTCCGCCCTCGTTGCGTAACACGGCGTGGCGCGGGACCCATCCGGTGCGGGGGGTGGCGGAACCGCTGTCTTCCACCACGCTTAAAAACGCGTGACTGATGAAGGGATTTCCATCGCCGGCGCAGGCATCCCAGTCGGCGGCGTCGATCTCCTTGATCGCGTCGTGCAGGCTCATGGTCAGCGTCGCGGTTCCATCGGGCATGACGGTGTCCTATGCGATTTGGAACATCCCCTCAACCTCGACCGCGGCGTCGGCGGGCAGCGAGGGTACGCCGATCGTGGTGCGGGCGTGACGGCCGGCTTCGCCGAACAGAGCCACCGCCAGATCGGACGCGCCGTTCATCACCAACGCATGATCTTTGAAGTCCGACGGCGCGGCGATGAAGCCGCCCAGACGGACGACGCGTTTCACCCGATCCAGATCGCCGCCGCAGGCGATCTTCAGATGCGCGAGGACGTTGATGAAGCAGATGCGCGCGGCGTCTTTCGCCTGCTCGGTCGACACGCCCCAACTGACCTTGCCGGTGATCGCGACTTTACCGTCGACGGCGGGCACCTGGCCGGACACGATCACCAGGTCGCCGGTGATGACAAAAGGCACGTAATTCGCGATCGGCGGCATGGGGGTTGGCAGCACGATCCCCAGTTCCGCCAGTTTCATTTCGACATGTCCGGCCATCGCGAAAATCTCCGCTTAAAGAGTTGATTGGGTTCCCAGAATGATCGTGCCTTGCGCCGACAAGACGCCGCCATTGCCCTGCACGATCGCGGTTTCAGCGCCTTGCACCTGACCGGCCCCACGCTGCCCGCGCAACTGGCGAACCGCCTCGATCAGCAGGAACAAACCGTACATGCCGGGATGACAATACGACAACCCCCCGCCATTGGTATTCACCGCCAGCCCGCCTTTGGGCCCGATATGACCGCCGGAGACGAAGCGGCCGCCCTCCCCTTTCGGACAGAAGCCCAGATCCTCCAGAAACAGGATCGTGTTGATGGTGAAGGCGTCATACAGCGCCAGGACCCTGATATCCGACGGCCGCATTCCGGCCATGGCATAAGCCTGAGCGCCGGACTGGATCGCGCCGGTGCGGGTCAGATCCGGCATTGAACTGATCGAGGCATGGGTGATCGATTGGCCGCAGCCCAGTACGTAGACGGGGTTCATGCCTGACGCCCGCGTGGCCGTGGTCATGACGATCGCGCCGCCGCCGTCGGTGACCAGGCAGCAATCGCGCACCGTCAGCGGATCGCTGATCGGGCGGGCATTGATCACGTCGGCGATCGACAGTGGCTTCTTCTCCCACGCCGCGGGATTTAACAAAGCCCAATCGCGGGCGGCGACGGCGACCTCGGCCAGTTGTTCCCGTGTTGTGCCGAATTCGTGCATATGGCGGTTCGCCACCATCGCGTAGGCGGTCGCGGGCAGGAACGGTTTGAATGGGGTTTCGTAAGGATTATATTCGCGGGGACTGGCACCGCGCCGTCCCACGGTGCGCTGCGTGCTGCCGTAACAAATCACCGCCACGGAGCACAGACCCGCCGCCAGCGCGGCCTGCGCATGCGCCACATGAATTTCGAAGGACGATCCGCCGACGATGGTGGAATCCGTGTAAACATCCGGCGTGCCCAGATATTCCACCAGCGACATGGCCGAGGTGCGAGCCTGCGTGGTGGCGCAAAACAGCCCGTCGACATCGCGCAACGTCAGTCCGCAATCCGCCAGCGCGCGATGGATCCCTTGCGCCATCAAATCGATGGGAGTCATCAACGCGGCCACCGCGCCGATGTCGGATTCCGCCGCGCCAATGATCGCGGCCGAACCGCGTGTCAGGCCTTTCATGCGGGGTCACCCGCCGGAATGAAAACCGGATAGGGCGGATCGTCGCCCTCCCCCTTGTGGACGCGGAATTTAACCCGCAGGCCGATCACGACCGCGGAGGGTGCGATATCCTCCACGCGGCTCATCATCCGATATCCCTCGTCGATGTCGATCAGCGCCACGTTGTAAGCGGTGCCTTGCTGAGGGTGCACGACGGTCGCGGCATAGACCGTCCCGAGGCCAGCGCTGACGCGCCACTCCAGGTCAGCGAGCCCGGTTTTTGGGGCGATCACGCGGGGGTAGAACACCGCCTGGCCCAGAGACGGGCTGAACTGATACGCCAGGCGCCCGTGTTCAAGATGCGAGAGATAGGTTGCCTGAGGCGATTCCGGCATGACGACACGAACTCCCGCGACGCGAGGGCGCGCCGGAGAGACTCATATCCGCGACTGGCTCAAAGGCAAAACACCAATGTGGCGCCGAACGCCTCGGCGGCGGGCACGATCACCTGGCCGCCGGTGCGTCTGACATCCGAGATGCCGCCCGCCTGGATCGCGGTCCAGGCGGCGTCCAGGGACCGGGTGCGAAGGACCAGGGCGGCCATGAAGGTGGTTCGTCCGGCGGGATCGGGCGCGGCGGTGCCATATTCGGCGCGCAACGCGGCAAGCGAGATGACATCGAAGCGCGAGACACCGACGGTCAGCGTGAACCCCTCCTTGATCGGGCGCACGGCGGCGTCGCCGAACATTTGGCGGAACAGCGTGGCCCATTGGGTTGGGTTCTGGTCCGCGATCACCGCTCGCGCGATCCCGGTCACGCCATTGGCGTGATGCCGCCATTCATCACGCCACACCAGGTCGCGGGTGAAGTGCTGGCAGAAATATAATCGTCCCGCGGGAACCGCGCCCAACCGCAGCCGCACGGTGCGAAAGACGGCGTCGCGCGCGCCATCCGGCAGGACCACGGGGCGGGAGAACTCCCCGGGAGGGAAAACCGGGACGCCGGCTTGTTCCAGCGCGGCGAAGGTGGCGGCGGAATCTTCGGTGCCGAACACCAGACCATCCAGGCCCTCGGGCGAGTCCAGGATTTCCGGGCGTTTGGTGTTGCCGGTCTCGGCGGCGATCAGTTCCAGATAATCGGTCCCAAACATCGCCAAATGATTCATCGACCCCAGCGTGTGATAGCCTCTGGGCGTCAGCGTGAAGCCGAGGCGGGTAAAAACATCGTGCCCCCGATCGATCTGATCGCGGACGTTGATGACGACGTGATCGAGCGTGGGAACGAGATGGGTCATGACAGGCGCCTCCATGGTAAATCGTAACGTCGATCGGCGCGCGCCACAAAAGAAAATGGCGGTGCCATGGGGGCACCGCCGAGTTTGGGGGGGAAACGTCACACGATGTAGAGCGAAACACTCTCACATCGCGGGCCAGATATGGTCATAAACGGTCGGTGTTCAAGATATTTTTATCAGTCCGATGAAAGATTTATTTTTCCGAAATGATTTTCGGATCGACGGACAGAAATTTTGATAAAAGATTATTTTGATAGCTGATACCAACGCGCTTTATGACTGACCCATCTTTGATGGCTCAATCGGCGCTGGTATCATCTTTTAGTTTCGCGCGCCGACGCCCGCCAACCCGGCGCACCATACCAACGCGCGGAAATGATGGGAGATCATTTCCGCGCGTTGGTATGAGAAGAATTTTTCGCGGATTGAAAAGCTGTCGGACAGATCATTGATATCCTTAGATTCCATGATGTTTTCCGCGAGACTGTTTTGTCCTGAAAAAATAAAGCGTCACGCGACACCCGGCTTTTATTTTAAAATATACCCATGTTGAAAATTGCCTTTTATTTTTGAATCCAAGAGCAACCGATCCGTCGGTTTTCGCGCGAAAAGCGCCGTGCGCCGAGGCCCGCCGCGATTGCCGGTTAAACAACAATTCATGTCTGGTTTATCGCGGGTTCAGAAACCAACCTGCGCGGATAAATAAACGCCCTGCTGATTCTTGAACGTCGCGATCGTGCCGAGGTTGGCATAGGCCAAAGTAAGCGAGGCGTTCTTCGACACGAACCAGGCGGTGTAGAAGGTTTTCCAGTCACTCTCCTTCGTGAATCCGAGGTTATGCGGCATCGTGCGGTATTCCGCGCCGATGGCGATGTTTTTCGCGAGCAGATACGCGACCGAGCCTTCGAACTGTGGCTGGTAGCGATCGCCCCGAGGCCCACCGAAGCCGAGGATGCCGATTTCGTTCGCTTTGGTGGCGCGAAGCGTGGCGTTGATCAGCAGGCTTTGCGCCAGAAACAGTTTGGTGACCGCGAGGTAGAAATCCACTCCGTCGTGGCTTTTCGCCCCGACCGCCGACAGGATGGGCGCGTGGTTGGTGGTTTTGTATTGAACGCCCGCGGAGATTTGCGGCAGCCATGTATCCTGATCGTAAACCGCGTCACCGATCAAACGGATCTTCACGCCGACGACGTCTTGTTCAAATGTGAACCCATTCCCCAGGCCAAGCTTGCCGCCGGTGTTTCCGGTATCGAACCATAGATGCGAATAGGACACCTCCACCCGATTGAAGAAGCCAAGCGATGCGCCCGCCGCGCGCGTCGTGTAATTCGATAGCGGCGCATAAGTGTAATGCGCGTTGCCGCCCACGCTGTCGCGCGTGCCGTAGCCGGTGATCAAGGCCCAGGAGGAGATGCCGCCGCCGGCTGCGCCTTCCAGGTTGGATACGCCTCCGGTCGCCAGTAACCTCCCACTTTCGAAGTAAGACAGATCCCCCGGCCGCTGGAGCGAGAACAGGTCGCCGGCATGGGATGGCGGCGCCATACAGGCGAGACCGGTTAACGCGGCTACCGCCAAAGCGATTTTTCTCATACGCTTCCCTCTCCATGTCTGACGACATGGTCTCATCAACCCATTACGGAACGGTTAACCGCATGGATCTGTCTGGCGAGAATATTTTTATTGAGATTGAACGTTGGCGGGCCAGCGATAGGGGTATGGCGGGGCGACCTGGTGGAACTCCGGCATCATCGGGCCGAACATCTTTTGGTAGCCGGGCAGGCTGATCGCGGCCATCGCGGCCATGGTGACGCCGTGATAGCCGTAGCGGCGGGAGATGATTTTGACCTTCTCCGGCTGTCCCATGCGCTTCCAATAGTAACGGGCGAACTTGAAGGCGCTTTCGTTCGACTCAGCGCCTCCCGTGGTGAAATAGGCGGCGGCCATATTGCTGTAGGACAGGCCGACGATGCGCTTGGCGAGGCGGATCGCGGGTTCATTGGAAAACCCGGCATAGGCCGAGGCGTAAGCCAGTTTCTCCATCTGCGCCGCCGCGACGGCCGCGAGTTCCTTGCGCCCGTGGCCGGCGTTCACGTTCCACAAAGCCGACAAACCGTCGATATATTCCCGCCCATCGGCGGTGTAGAGCATCGCCCCCTCCCCCCCGACGAACCGGCGCGCGTTGGCGTGGTCCTTCGGGTGATGCAACGGATGGATCAGATGCCGGCGATCCGCTTCCGTCCGGTCGGTGGTGATTGGGGAAATCTCGTGCATCTGGCGGCCCTCCGGGTCAGAGCGGGCAATCCAGAGGCACGCGGGCGGTATTTGAAGCCAAAGCGATCGACGGGCAGTTTCCGTGTTGACATAGGCGGCCCACCTGACCATTTTGCGGCCGCGACGGGATGGGGCTGTAGCTCAGTTGGGAGAGCGCCTCGTTCGCAATGAGGAGGTCAGGGGTTCGATTCCCCTCAGCTCCACCATCCCGCTCCCGGAGGCACCGATGAAGCCCTACCGCACCGATATCGCCTGGAGCACGCCCGCTTCGATCACCGTGTTCGGCCGCGACCTGCCGAACGAGATCCTGGGTCATCTGAGTTTCGGCGACATGGCGTTCCTGGAGCTGACGGCGCGCACACCGGCGGCGGGCGAGTCGCGGATGTTCAACGCGATGCTGGTCACTTTGGTCGAGCACGGTCTGACGCCGAGCACGATAGTGGCTCGGCTGACGTATCTCGGCGCGCCCGAGGCCATGCAGGCGGCCGTCGCCGCGGGACTTAGCGGGTTGGGTTCGGTGTTCGTCGGCAGCGTCGAGGGGAGCGCGAAAATGCTGTCGGAAGCCTTGCCCGATCCCAGGGCGCCACACGATCCGGATGCCATCGCCGCCGCCATCGTCGCGCGGTTCGCGGAGACGAAAACCATCATTCCCGGCATCGGCCATCCGTTTCATAAGCCGATTGATCCGCGCACGCCCCGGCTCATTCAAATCGCCCGGGAAACGGGTTTCGACGGGCCTTATGTCGGGCTGATCCAGAAGGTCGCGGCCGCCGCGGGTGTTGCCCGTAAACGCGATTTGCCGTGCAACGCGACCGGCATTCTTGGCGCGCTGTGCTGCGAGATGGGTTTCGACTGGAAAATCTGCCGCGGATTGGGCGTCATGGCGCGCGCGGTCGGGATCGTCGG
>JAYVXQ010000306.1:0-4468 GCA_043785025.1 Acetobacteraceae bacterium | reverse complement strand
GTTTCGGAGAAATCCGGGTATACGCGCCCAGGGTTGGTGTGGCGGCGGGCGCAAAACCAAAAGGATACCCGGATTTCGGAGAGATCCGGGTATAGCGGTAATTTTGGCTCTAGGCACGTCCATGGTCGTCACCACGGTCGCTGAGGCCGGATGCGACTCGCGTTGCACGTCCGAATACAAACGTAACAGCGACGCGACCAGCCGCGCTTACGGCAACGGCCGCTAATCGGTACATAAGAATGGCCAGGGGAATACCCTGGCCACCCGAGGTCTCGAACAAGGCAAGTTTCGTGGCCAGAACGGTAAAAACCGTTCAGGGCGCCGGGGAGGAAACCCGCCTCATCAGGCCTGAGCTTCCTCGATCTCTTCCTTATCGGCGACCGGACCACTGTCCAGGCCCTTGGCGCCGGGATCGCGGTCGATCAGTTCGATAACCGCCATGTTGGCCGCATCGCCGTAACGGATACCCGCTTTCAAAACCCGGGCATAACCACCCGCGCGGGTTTTGTAACGATCCGCCAGCGTCGTGAACAATTTCGTCACGATCACGTCATCACGCAACTGCGCATACGCCAACCGGCGATTCGCCAGCCCGCCCTTCTTCCCCAAAGTGATCAACTTCTCCACCACCGGGCGGAGATCCTTCGCCTTCGGCAACGTCGTCGTGATCTGCTCATGCTTGATCAGCGCATGAGCGAGATTGCGAAACATCGCGAGGCGATGGGTCGATGTGACGCCGAGCTTGCGGCCGCCCATTCCGTGACGCATGTCCTAATTCCTTATCAGAACGGCTCTTCAAGCCGCTTGGCGAGTTCTTCGATATTCTCAGGCGGCCAGGTCGGCACGTTCATGCCCAACGACAGGCCCATGGTGGTCAGGACCTCTTTGATCTCGTTCAGCGACTTGCGGCCGAAATTCGGCGTCCGCAGCATTTCCTGTTCGGACTTCTGAACAAGGTCGCCAATATAGACGATGTTGTCGTTCTTCAGGCAATTGGCCGAGCGGACCGACAATTCCAGCTCGTCGACCTTGCGCAGCAGATTGCGATTGAAGCCCAGATCCTCGCGCGGCTCTTCCGAACGGATTTGCTGCGGCTCATCAAAGTTGATGAACAACTGCAACTGATCCTGCAGGATGCGCGCGGCCAAAGCGACCGCGTCTTCCGGTGTCACCGCGCCATTGGTCTCCACCGTCAGCAGCAACTTGTCATAGTCGGTGACCTGACCCACGCGGGTCGGATCGACGCGATAGGACACGCGGCGCACGGGCGAATAGATCGAGTCGACCGGGATCAACCCGATCGGCGCGTCTTCCGGCCGGTTCACACCGGAGGGCTGATAGCCCTTGCCGAGGTTGACCGTGAACTCCATGCCCAGTTTGGCGCCATCGTCGAGAGTGCAGATGACCAAATCGGGGTTCATGATGTCGATGTCATGACCCGCGGTGATCTGACCCGCTTTCACTTCGCCAGGACCGACGGCCGTCAGCGTCATGCGCTTCGGACCCTCGCCGTGCATCCGCAGCGCCAACTGCTTGATGTTCAGCACGATGTCGGTGACGTCTTCCCGAACGCCGGCGATGGAACTGAACTCGTGCAAAACCCCGTCGATTTGCACCGCCGTCACCGCGGCGCCTTGCAGCGACGACAGCAGGATACGGCGGATCGCATTGCCCAGGGTCATGCCGAAGCCGCGTTCCAGCGGCTCGGCGATGATGGTCGCCAGGCGCGCGGGATCGGCGCCCGGTTCGACTTCGAGTTTTTCCGGCTTGATCAGTGACTGCCAGTTCCGCTGAATGACCGCGCTCTGTCTCATGTCACACCTTATATTGTTCACGCCGATACCGGCACGGGTGGCGAACGGCCACCAACAAAACGTCCCCGACCCTTTTGGGACGGGGGCGGATAAGGTCAGACCCGCCGGCGCTTGCGCGGCCGGCAGCCATTATGCGGGATCGGAGTCATGTCGCGAATCGCGTTGATCTGAAACCCGACGGCCTGCAAGGCGCGCAGCGCGCTTTCGCGCCCTGAACCCGGACCGCTCACCTCGATATCCAACGTCTCCATCCCATGCTCGCGCGCTTTCTTGCCCGCGTCCTCGGCCGCGACCTGCGCGGCATAGGGCGTGGACTTCCGGCTGCCCTTGAAGCCCTGGCTACCCGCCGAGGACCACGCGATGGCATTGCCCTGCGCGTCCGTGATGGTGATCACGGTGTTATTGAACGTGGCGGCGACATGCGCCACGCCGGACGTGATATTTTTCCGTTCTTTGCGGCGCGGGCGCGCTGCCGCGGCGGGTTTCGCCATTGTCGATGGTGCTCCATGGTCCGGCCACGCGCGTAACCCGCGCGCGGCATTCCGAGAAAATGCGGGCGAATGCCCTTACTTGGTGACTTTCTTCTTACCGGCGATCGCCACGGCCTTGCCCTTGCGGGTGCGGGCGTTCGTGTGGGTCCGCTGACCGCGCACCGGCAGACCTTTGCGATGACGCAGCCCGCGATAGCAGCCAAGGTCCATCAACCGCTTGATGCTCATGGCGACTTCCCGGCGCTTATCGCCCTCGACCTGGTAATCCCTGTCGATGATTTCGCGGATCCGCAGCACTTCCTCATCGGAAAGCTGGTTCACCCGGCGCTCCTCGGGGATTTTGAGCTTGCCGCAAATCTCAGCGGCCTTGCTCGGTCCGATCCCATAGATATATCGTAAGCCGATCAACACGCGTTTGTTGGTCGGAATATTCACGCCGGCGATACGTGCCACGCCCAGGTCTCCTATCGGGCCGGGACGACGAAGGTCATCCTCGGGAAAATGCGCAAGCGGCACTGCCCCGTTCAGGGAGTGCGCCAAGGGCGCGGAATATACACGCCGCTTTCCCCAGGTCAATCGCCGTCGTGTAAGTTTTATGAACCTGCCCAACAGGCCGCGGTTTCCGCCGGTTGACGGTGCAAGGGAACCCCGGCATCGACCGGGGATGACCACGCCAACCACCTGGCTCGCCGTCGCGGCGGGCGGCGCATTGGGCAGCGTCGCGCGATTCTGGATGACCGGCGCGATCGCCGCGCTGACCGGGCCGCGCTTCCCCTATGGCACGCTGCTGATCAACAGTCTGGGCTCGCTGGTGATCGGCGGCGTCGCCGGATACGCGCTGATGCCCAACCGCGTCGCGTTGCACCCGGACCTGCGGATTTTTCTGATGGTGGGGATATGCGGCGGCTTCACCACGTTTTCGGCCTTCAGCCTACAGACGTTGGAGCTTTTGCTCGCGGGCGCGATTGTCCCGGCGCTGCTTTACATCGCGGGGTCGGTCGGCCTGTGTCTGGTGTTTGTTTGGATCGGATGGTGGTTGGGCCGGTTCTGAACGATCCAACCACCTGATGCCGACGTCAGCGGATCAGTCGACCCGGATCGCCGTCGCCTCGGGCCCTTTGGCGCCCTGCACGACATCCATCCAAATCGTCTGGCCTTCCGCGAGCTGCGTGACGCCAGCCCGTTGCAACGCCGAGGCATGAACGAACACGTCCTTGCCGCCTTCCAGCGGCGCGACGAAGCCGAACCCCTTGGTTGCGTTGTACCATTTCACCGTGCCCTGCAGTTCCACCGAGGGGCCGCTGGGTGGGCCGCGCCGAGGTGCTCCCGCACCCGAGCCGGCACCCACGTCCGCACCCATGCCAGCAGCCGGCGGACCGCCGGGCCCGCGCGCGGGAGACGCGCCACGCGGCGTCGCCGTGCTTTCATCGACCGAGATGACTTCCGAGACCTGGCGTCCCTTCTGCCCCTGACCGATCCGAACACGTAACGATGCCCCCGGACTCACGGCGTTGTGACCCGCCGCGTTCAAGGTGTTGGCATGAAGAAACGCATCGCCGGAGCCATCCGACAACGCCACGAACCCGAAGCCCTTCTCGGGATTAAACCATTTCACTGTCGCATCGTGTTCGGGACCGAAGCCGGCCGATGACGGCCAGGATTGCACGGGCCGCGGCATATCCCCGGGGGGAGCGCGATCGAAAGCGAAATCATCATCGAAGCCACGGCGCCGGGGCGGGCGACCTCGTCCGCGGTTGTTCATATTCAAGAGACCGTCGTCCTCATCACCAAATGCGTTGACCGTGCCGCCGAGGGCCCTCCCCTCCACGACATCTCGCATATTATACACCGGACAAGGGGCGGAAACAACCGGTAGTGTCTCAGTTTGAAAAAGTAAGTCCGGCTCCGGCCCGTCCCCCGCCCGGCCCGTCCCCCGCCCGGCCCGCTCCCCCGCCCGGCCACCCATGTCATTATGATCGTGGGTGGCCGGGCGGGGGCGCGGGCCGGAGCCGGACTTCAAACTGAGACACTACCAAACACCCTTATCGATGCGTGAAGCGCCCCTCAATTGCAAACAAAACCGCGTTCCGGCGCGCCAAACGGACGCCACCCCTCGTTTCAATCGATCCCGCCGCCCGCGACCTCCTCGCCGATCAGGTCTCC
>JAYVXQ010000305.1:0-4475 GCA_043785025.1 Acetobacteraceae bacterium | reverse complement strand
CCCGCACTTTGACGCAGGCACGCGACGCGTTCAACGGCCGGCTTCAGGCGCTGGCGCAAACATTCAATGTCCTGACACATGAAACCTTCGACGGCGCGCGGATGGACGTCCTGTTGCGCCACGAACTGGCCGCGTTCGGCGGGCGCGTCATTCTCGATGGCCCCGTCGTCATGCTGACGGTCAACGCCACGCAGACCTTCGCGCTGATGGCGCATGAGCTGGTCACCAACGCCGTCAAATATGGTGCCCTCTCGGTGGCGGAGGGAAGCCTCATTGTGACCTGGACGGTCATGGACGTGAAAGGCGAAACCCGCCTGCGATTCCGCTGGCGGGAAGAAAACGGCCCGCCGGTGCGTCAGCCCATGGAAACCGGCTTTGGGACGACCTTGATCACCCGCGTCGCGGCGCATGAATTCGCCTGCCGGATCGACCTGGTTTACGACATTGCCGGGTTTCGTTGCGGCTTCGACGCCCCACTGTCCCGGTTGGGCGTCGTGCCCGCCGCGTCCCCTGTCCGCCGCCGCCTCAAAAGCCCCCTCATCACCGCCTTCTACGATACCTGGAGCCTGCAACGCGGCGCCGGGGAAATACCGCCAGACCTGTCGAAATTCGACTGGGGCCGCTTCGCCGCCACCGGCGCGCTGACGATCGCCGTCATCGAAACCGGCGGCGCGCTCCGGTTCGCCCGGATCGGCCGCGCGTTGATCGAGGAACTCGGACGCCCGCCGTATGATCGTGACCTGACCGAAGACGAAACAATCGGCATGGCCGAGGTCTATCAGCTATGCGCGGACAAAGCGGAACCAACGCACGAGTTGTTGCGTTTTAAGTTCAGCGAAACCGACACCCTGACATTCGAGCGTTTGCTGGTGCCATTTTCCGCGACGTCCGGCCGGTCGGTCACCCATGTCGCGGGAATCGTCGTTTACGATGGCCATACGAAACCAATCGATCTGGATACCTGAGGTCGATGACAACGCGTTCATCACGTGCTATCATCGATCGGAATGATCGCGGATTCCGCCGCGACCCCAGGTGTAACGTTATCGGGACGCGCTCCATCCCGCCAGAATCGGTTTCATATGAAACCACCGCGATAACAGAGGAAACCCGAGATCATGCCACCCGATTTCAACGCCCCCCATCTGGCGAGGGACATCGAAAACCCGCCATCGGACGACATCGACGCGCTGCCATTCGGCTGGATCCGGCGGGCGGCGTCATGATCTGTAATCGCACCGAGGCGCGTCTGTCCGGCTATAAAAGCCGGCCCGCTCTGGGCCCCGCCGGTTTTTCACCGACGTCGCATTGTGCATGAACACCGCCCATTTCAAAGGCCGCGTCAACGCCGCGCGCTGGTCCGGAACACTGGACACCACTTTCACCTTCACCGGCGATTTCGCCGGCCCCAGCCGGGACAACGACAGCCGGGACAACGACAGCCCGGACATCGACAGCCGGGACATCGACAGCCGGGACATCAACATACGGGTGCGGGCCGCCGCCGATGCCGGACGTTGGATCTTCACCCGGCGCGATATCACAACCGGCACCAGCCAATGAGCCTTGGGCGGGTGTTGCTGGTCGAAGACGAAATGTTGATCGCGTTGGATACCGAGGATGTGTTGACCGCCGCTGGCTACGTCGTCATCGGACCGGCCGTCGATCTGGCCGAGGCGATGGCGATGGCGGATGCCGAGGGTCTGGACGCCGCCGTGCTGGACGTGAACCTGCGCGGTGTCCTGAGCTGGCCCGTGGCGGCGCGCCTGATGGAACGCGGCATCCCGTTCGTGATCATGAGCGGCCTGAGCCGCGCTGACGATGTGCCCGCGACGTTCCGCCATGCGCCGTATGTCACCAAACCCGCGCGCGACGTCGCGCTGCTGAAGGCGATGGCCTCGTTATCAATCAAAATCACGATCGGCCCACATCCGGCACCTTCCACCACACCCACAGGAAATTGATCGCGATCAGCACGCCGGTGACGGCGAACACCCATGCGATGCCCACCGTCGCGGCGATCGCGCCCCCGGCCAGCGGGCCCACGGTATTGCCGATGAAATACGCCGACGAAATGACGCCATAGGCCATGCCCCGCTGCGCCGGCGCCGTCAGCCGTCCGATCATCGCGTTGGACACCGGCAGCACCGCGCCCACGAAAAAGCCCAAACCAAATCGCTCGACGACAAAGGCCCCATACCCCAATGGCAACGCCATCGGCAGCGTGAAGAAAGCGGCACCGAACAGGCAAACCAGCAATGTCTGGCGATAGCCAATCTTGTCGCTGCGGCGGCCCAGAAACGGCACCGACACGACGCCCGCCAGACCCGTCGCCGCGAACGCCAGCCCGCCCAATGTGGCGATATCCGGTCGGGCGCCCAACATCTCACGGACGTACAGGGTGATCACCGGCAGGACCGCCTGCGTCGCGAACTGTCCCATTATCATCACCATGATGACCGCCATCAACCCGCTTGATCCCATCACCAGGCGGAACCCCGACAGCAGCGAAGGCTTGCTGGCGCCTTTATCGGGCGGCTTGAACCGCTCCGGCACGAACAGCAGCGTCACCATGAAACCGGCGAAGCAAATGACGCCCGCGAAATAGAACGGGATCCGGAAACTGCCGGTCAAATCCGCGATCGCGCCGCCGATCAACGGGCCCGCCAGCGATCCCACCAATTGTCCCGTGCTCATCCAGCCCAAGGAATAGCCGAGATGCCGCTCGGGCACCGACGACGCGACCATGACGACCGACGCGGAGCTGAACCCCGCCAGCGCGCCCATGCCCGCTCGCAAGCCCAACATCTGCCACGGCCCCTGCGCCAGCCCCATCAGAAACGTGAACAGCGCGATCCCCAATGTCGAACGCAACACCATCAGCTTGCGCCCATAGCGGTCCGACAGCCCGCCCCAGACCGGTGCCGTGAAGATCGCGACGCAGGAGGTTGCCGCGACCAGCACCCCTGCCCACATATTCACCGCCGCGGGAGAGTCGACGCCCAATTCCGGCAGAAACAGCGGCATGATGGGAGAGACGATACTGAACGCGATGCTCATGATGAATTGCACCGCGACCATGCTCCAAAGCGCCAACCGCCAGCCCACCGGGTCGTCGACGATGGCCTGGGCATTGGTCTGGGCGACGGGCATTGGGGTCTCGGTCATTCCGGGCAGCATTGCCGCGGCCACACCGTGAGTCAAAAAACCGCATGGCTCCGGGGGTTCCACGTGCGATCTGGCTTTGCCTCGCCCCCCACACCGCGCTATGGGTGCGACCGGATAGTGAGGATCCCCCATGGAAGATGATAACGGGCAGGAGGTTGAGAGTCTGCTGCCGTATGAGCGTTGGATCGCCAACGCGCTGCGCCACGTCGCGGTGCAGGCGATCGAGTACGCCGCCGTCCATGGCCTGCCGGGCGGCCACCACTTCTATATTTCCTTTCGAACCCCCTACCCCGGCGTCGTGATCCCCGCCTTCCTCCGGACGCAGTACCCGGAGGAGATGACGATCGTTCTGCAACACCAGTTCTGGGACCTGAAGATCGATCACGCCGCGCGGGCGATCAATGTCGGCCTGTCGTTCAGCGGCGTGGCCTCCACCCTCGTGATCCCGCTGGACGCGCTGGTATCCTTCGCCGATCCGCAAATCCGCTACGCCCTGCGCTTCGAGCGGATCGATCCCGAAGGCTATGTCCAGGAAGAGATGCCGGAGCACGACGAACCGTCCGAGCGGCTTGTCGTTGAAATGAAAAAATCCGAGGACGCCCCCCAGGTCGTCAGCCTGGATGCGTTCCGCCGCCGCTCGCCGCCCAAAACCTCCTGATCCACACAACCTCCTGATCCCCACATGCGCGCCATCGTCATCCAGCGGGCGTCATCCGGCGGGCGCGTTCACCTGGATCAATGAGACGCAATGGAGACCATCCGATGAATGCTCCCGTCACGCCCCGTCCGGCTGGCTTCCTCTACGCGCCGATGTTTCCGTTGGGCCCGGACCAGACCCCCTGGAAGAAACTTCCGATCGACGGCGTGCGGACGATGACGGTCGAGGGCAAGACCGTGCTGCGGATCGCGCCGGACGCGCTGAGTGAGCTGGCCGTGCGCGCGTTCCACGATGTGTCGCATCTGCTGCGGCCTGGGCATCTCGCGTCGCTCCGCGCGATCCTGGATGATCCGGAAGCGAGCGGAAATGACCGCTTCGTGGCGCTCGACCTGCTGAAAAACGCCAATATCGCGGCCGGCGGCATCCTGCCGATGTGCCAGGACACCGGCACCGCGATCGTGTTCGGCAAGAAGGGCCAGCGCGTCTGGGTCGATGGCGATGAGGAGGAAGCGCTGGCCTGGGGCGTGCACCGGACCTATACCGAAACCAATCTGCGCTATTCCCAGATGGCGCCGCTGACGATGTTCGAGGAAGTGAACACCGGCAATAACCTGCCCGTGCAATTCGACATCCTGGCGGCACCGGGCGA